>JBFFHG010000520.1:0-3813 GCA_041557055.1 Desulfosarcinaceae bacterium | reverse complement strand
TTTACCACCGGCAGCACCGGACCGGCCAAAGGCGTAATTTATACTCACGGAATTTTCGATGCGCAAATCAGATTGATCAAAAGCCAGTTCGGCATCACCCCGGGCGAGATTGATCTGCCGACCTTTCCCCTCTTCGCCCTTTTTGATCCGGCCTTGGGCATGACCGCCATTATTCCCGATATGGACCCGACCCGGCCGGCCCGGGTGGACCCGGAAAAAATCATCGAAGCAGTGGTCAATCACGGCATCACCAACATGTTTGCATCACCCGCACTGCTCAACCGTGTGGGCAGCCACGGAAAGGAGCGGGGCATCAAACTGCCCTCCCTTAAACGAATCATTTCGGCTGGTGCGCCGGCCTCTCCGGCCAATATTGCCCAGTTTTCCACCATGCTTGAAGATGATTCCGAAATACACACCGGATACGGCGCAACCGAAGCCATGCCGGTCTCCTCACTGGGCAGCAAAGAGATCTTGTCCGAAACCGCCAAGCTCAGCGAACAGGGCTTCGGGATGTGCGTGGGGCGCCCCATCCAGGGAATCGATGTGCGGATCATCACCGTCAGCGACGATCCCATTGATCAGTGGTCGGACGCCTTGGTGGTCAATGAGGGCGAAATCGGGGAGATCACTGTGAGCGGCGACATTGTGACCCACGGCTATTTTGAGCGCCCCGGGCACGACGCCGCCTCGAAAATACCGCAAAACGGCCGTATCTGGCATCGGATGGGCGATCTCGGGTGGCAGGACAACAAGGGGCGCATATGGTTCTGCGGCCGCAAAAACCACCGGGTGATCACCTCCGACACCACCCTGTTCACCATTCCCTGCGAAGCCATTTTCAACAACCACCCGGCGGTGTTTCGCAGTGCCCTGGTGGGGGTTGGGCTGCCGCCCCATCAACGCCCCGTGGTCTGCATCGAGCTGAAACCTGATCACAGAGATGCCGATCATCGGATTATGATCAGGGAACTGACGGAACTGGCCCAGGATCATGTCATGACCGAGCATTTGGACACCTTTCTGTTTCATCCGGGCTTCCCTGTGGATATACGCCACAATTCCAAGATTTTTCGCGAAAAACTGGCCGTGTGGGCCAATCACAAATTAAAATAGCGGTTTTTCATATTGATGGGTAAAAATTTGGAGCGGCGGACCATCCATAGCGCGCTATGGATCACAAATTAAAAATGGCTTCAGAAGTTAAAATTGCATACAAGCGCAAAATTCTTGTCACCGGCGGCGGCGGATTTTTAGGCGGGGCCATCGTAAGACGCCTGATTGAAAGCGGTGAAGCGGTGCGCAGTTTCTCGCGCGCACGCTATTCGCAACTCCATGCATTGGGCGTTGAACAGGTTCAGGGCGATCTGTCCGATCTTGATTCCCTAACCCGGGCCTGCCGTGAAGTGCAAGCGGTTTTTCACGTGGCTGCCAAACCCGGCGTTTGGGGAGCGTACCAAGAGTATTACCTTGCCAATGTGGTGGGAACCCAAAACATTATCACAGCCTGCCTGCGGTGCGGTGTTGAGCGTTTGATATATACCGGTTCACCCAGCGTGGTTTTTGACGGCAGCGATATGGAAGGGGTGGATGAATCCGTGCCCTACCCGCCTGTTTTTGACGCCCATTATCCCAGGACCAAGGCTTTGGCTGAACAAAAGGTGTTGAAAGCGGCCCGCAACGGTCTGCCTGCCATTGTTCTGAGGCCTCATCTCATCTGGGGGCCGGGCGATAATCATCTTGTGCCGCGAATTATCACCCGGGCCCATCGACTTCGGCAAATTGGAAACGGGCGCAATAAAGTGGACACCATTTATATCGACAACGCCGCCCACGCCCATGTTTTGGCCGAAGCCAGCCTGAAAAAGAATCCTGATTTGGCCGGACGGGTCTATTTTATCAGCCAGGATGAACCCATCCCCCTTTGGGAGATGATCAACCATATTCTTGCGGCCGGCGGAAAGCCGCCGGTAACCAAAAAAATAGCCCCTTTCCTGGCTTATCTGGCCGGAACACTCTGTGAGGGGATTTATAGGCTTCTGCCTCTGAAAGGCGAGCCGCCCATGACCCGCTTTGTGGCCAAAGAGTTGGCCGCCGCCCATTGGTTTAACATTCAAGCCGCCAAAACCGAACTGGGCTACGCGCCCATTGTTTCAACCCAAGAGGGACTTGAGCGTCTTGCCCTTTGGCTGCGATCGCAATGAGTCTTGTTTTTGTCTGAAGATCGCCCCATCCGGAAATAGCAGGGATTTTGAAACCCCCTCCCTTTGACGGGAGGGGGTCGGTGCGAGGGCGTGAAGTTCAGCGTTCCATGACAGATGGCGTCTTACTCCACCCTGAAACAGACGCTACGGGCGTATTCGGGCAATTGTTGCCAGATGCGATGGCAGACCTTGTTGAAGATTAAGGCAATTTCAGGTTTATCTTCCGCAGTGAATTCGAGCACAGTTTTTCGATTGATGACCCATTGGCCGATTTTTTCCGTAATCGCTTTGCAACACTGGGGCTGGTCCGGAAACAAGTCAGATGCAATTTCGTTCAAGTCGGTGTCAATCATGGCGTGCAGATAATTCAGCTCCTGAACATTGAGTTGTTCCAAATGCTTAACCATGGTCTTTTCTCCCTCACCTTGATCTGACGGGTTGTGCATTTTTATGAGTAACATCCTGATTGTTCAAACTTTCCACTCTTCTCCGATTTAGGAAGCTCGTTCATCTGGCCCTCAGATTGCCTTAAAAAAACAGCCCTGTCTGTGACGTACGTCACAAAATTTCGATTTTTTAACTTTAATCCGGGCATATCAGCGATGCCCGTTGACAGGGAGGGCTGTTTGGGGAATATAGGACATCTGAATGACAACCTCTGCCCATGGGACCGGTTAAGGAGCCATCATCGCGATGCACAAAATGATCATTTCAGTCCTGGGAAAAGATCGCCCCGGCATTATTGCCGCTGTAACCAAGGTGATGTATGAACAGGACTTTAATATCGAAGACGTGAGCCAGACAATCCTGCAAAATCAATTTTCCGGAAGCTTTATCGTCACAGGACCGCAAAGCGTCTCCGCAGCCGATTTGCGTGAAACCTTTGAAAAAAACACCGCGGGGTTTGAGTTGCATTTCCATGTGCGTGAAATGAAATCCAACGGCGTCACCTGGACCACTTGCGCCTGTGATTCTTTCATCATCACCACCCGCGGCCCCGACCGTAAAGGATTGGTGGCCAACATCACCGCTCTGTTGGCGGCTCATAATGTCAATGTGACGCAATTGCAGGCTGTCTTTCGCGGCGGCGACGACCCGGGTCGCAACATCATGATTTACGAAGTGGATATTGCCCTGGATATTGATCTGCAAGCGCTGCGCCAGGCGTTGCGCACCAAGGGCCGTGAGCTGAATCTGCAAATCAGTATTCAGCATAAAAACATATTCCAAGCCATTAACCGGATTTAGGATTACCATGCTAACTCAAACCGAAATTCTCTCCGTTCTGGAAATGCTGCGCAATGAAAACCTGGACGTGCGCACCGTCACGTTGGGGATCAGCCTGCTGGATTGTGCCAGCGATGATCTCAAACGCTTCACCACCAAAATTTATGACCGCATCACCCAATCGGCGGAACGTCTGGTTGCGGTTTGCGATGCCGTGGGTGAAAAATACGGTATCCCGGTGGTCAACAAGCGCATATCGGTCAGCCCCATTGCCGTGGCTGCCGCCCCCTTTGGTTCCGAAGAGATGGTAACGGTGGCCCGGACCCTGGACAAGGCGGTTCAGGCTGTCAATGTGGATTTTCTGGGCGGATTCTCGGCCCTG
>JBFFHG010000519.1:0-3815 GCA_041557055.1 Desulfosarcinaceae bacterium | reverse complement strand
GACATTTTTAGATTACGATGTGAACTTTGATAAGAATGCTGTGCCTGCGGGAGTGGAAGCTTTTGAACTGCTCTAAATATCCTTATTTAGTAATATTAAGGTGTTAACATGTACCCTGAAGACGACCTCCTTCCCCTATCGGCTTTGCAGCATCTGCTGTTTTGCGAGCGGCAGTGCGCTTTGATTCATGTTGAGCGGCTGTGGATCGAGAATCGCTACACGGCCGAGGGCCGGATCATGCACGAACGGGTGCATACGGCCGACCGGGAGGCGCGGGGCAAGATTCGCACGGAGTTCGGCGTGCCTTTGCGCTCCCTGCATCTGGGGGTGGCGGGTCAGGCCGATGTGGTGGAGTTTCACAAGATAGAGGGCCCGCGCGCCGGATCAGCGTTATGGCAGCCCTTTCCGGTGGAGTATAAGCGCGGCAAGGCCAAGAGGGACAACTGCGATCGGGTGCAGCTCTGCGCCCAGGCCATGTGTCTGGAAGAGATGCTGGGCCTTGAGATTCCCGGCGGCGCGCTGTTTTACGGCAAAACGCGGCGGCGGCAGGCGGTGGCCTTTGAAGCATCGTTGCGCGCCGAGACAGCGGAAACGGCAAGGCGTCTGCATCTCATGGTGGCCGCCGGCCGCACGCCGAAACCGGTTTATGGCGCCCGGTGTGAAAGCTGTTCGTTTCTGGGGTTGTGCCTGCCCAGGACCGTGGGCGGGCGGAAGTCGGCCCTGGATTATCTTCAAAAGATCGTGAAGGGGGCATGAAAAAACATCTCAACACATTGTATGTGACCACCCAGGGCGCCTATTTGTTCAAAGATGGCGAAACCGTGGCGGTCAAAGTGGAAGAAGAAACGCGCCTGCGCCTGCCCATGCACACCCTGGACGGCATTGTCTGTTTCGGGCGGGTGAGCTGCAGCCCCTATTTGATGGGGGCCTGCGCCGAGCGTGATGTGGCCATCAGTTTTCTGACCGAAAACGGACGCTTTCTGGCCAGGGTTCAAGGGCCGGTGGCGGGCAATGTTCTGCTGCGGCGCGAGCAGTACCGCCGGGCCGACGATATGGGGGCTTCCGCGGCCGTGACTTGTGCGCTGCTGGCGGGCAAGCTGGCCAACAGCCGCACGGTGCTGCAACGGGCGCTGCGCGATCACCGCGACAAGATCGAGGCCGATGCCGTGGCGCAGGCGGCCCGGCACCTATCGGCTTTGCTCAAAGAGCTTGATCCCCAAACCGCCCTCAACGTCCTGCGCGGGGTTGAAGGGGATGCGGCCCGCACCTACTTCGGGGTGTTTGATCATCTGATCACGGCCAACAAGGATGTGTTCCGCTTTGAGGGCCGCAACCGGCGCCCGCCGCTGGACAAGGTGAACTGCCTGCTTTCGTTCATCTACACCTTGTTGATGCATGATGTGCGCTCGGCCCTGGAGTGCGTCGGCCTCGATTCGGCCGTGGGCTTTCTGCACCGCGACCGGCCGGGACGGCCGGGGTTGGCCCTGGATCTGATGGAAGAGTTCCGGTCGTACATTGCGGACCGCCTGGTGTTGTCGCTGATCAATTTGGGCCAGGTGGCCGCCAAGGGATTCAAGCGCCTGGAGACCGGCGCCGTGCTCATGGATGACGATACGCGCAAAAAGGTTCTGGTGGCTTACCAGAAACGCAAGCAGGATGAAGTCCAGCACCCTTTTTTGGATGAGAAGATGCCCGTGGGGCTGCTGTTTCATACCCAGGCCCTGCTGATGGCCCGCTATTTGCGCGGCGACCTGGACGGCTATCCACCCTTTGTCTGGAAGTAGAGAACGCTTATGATGGTTTTGGTCAGTTATGATGTTTCCATGCAGGACGATGAGGGCCCGCGCCGCCTGCGCCGGGTGGCCAAGGTGTGCAAAAACTACGGCCAGCGCGTGCAGTACTCTGTCTTTGAGTGCATCGTGGACCCGGCCCAATGGGCCATGTTGCGCCAGAATTTAATCGATGAGATCGATGAAAGCAAAGACAGTCTGCGCTTCTATTTCCTGGGAGCCAGTTGGCGGAAAAGGGTCGAACACATCGGGGCCAAGGAAGGCATCGACCAGGAAGGGCCTTTGATCGTTTGACATTCAATCAAGGGGATCGCGAACCCCAAGCGACCATGAAACCGCAGGGACGTTCGCGGTAACTCCAACGCACTGAAAACAAATATGATGATGATTTTGCTTTTTGATAATTCATGCTTGTGGCCAAGAAATTCGGGACGTTCGCGCAAAAAGGCTCAATATTAGTTAAAAATTAGAGTGTTACAAATGAACAGTCGCCCTCCGTGCGAGGGCGTGGATTGAAACAACAAGGGATATCGATATTTCGATAGATCCGGGTCGCCCTCCGTGCGAGGGCGTGGATTGAAACGCTATATGCGGTATCCCATTTACCACAACATACGTCGCCCTCCGTGCGAGGGCGTGGATTGAAACAGCATGAAGTTCAAAAATCATATCTGCAAAGTGAGAGCCCTGCACGGCCAAAGCTGAGCCCGGCAGGCCGTAAGTGAGCCTTGCAACACAAAGCGCTGGTCCGTCGGATACGCGGGCATCTTGTCTACTTCGGAGTCAATGATAACGACACGAGCCTGGCACAAATGGCTCAACCGCCGGAGCCAGCGGGCAAGACTGAATTGGAAGCGGTTTCAAGTTAAACATCAGATGGACTTTTAATAAAGTTTAGATATTTGAATTACCAGACAGCATCAAATCAGAACCGGTGGCCGGTTGTGGCCGCGGTTGACCTTTATTTCTTACACAAAACTTGCCGAAGCCGCTGACTGTCACATCCTCGCCGCTTTCCAAAGTTTTCTTTATGTTAGAGCAATAAGAAAGTCACGGACCTTTTCCAGGTTCCTTTTCTATCAATCAGAATGCCGATCTATCATTCTGATTCTTTTTAAGCGACCAGGCTGTTGTTGGATTGGTTATTAATACTTGTAATTTCAATAGGATGAACAAAATATGACTTAATGGCAAGTCTTTTGCTCAAGAAAGTCCAGACACTCACAAGACATGGGAGATCTTTTTATGAAAAACATGCAAACCAGTCATAAGGTACAGCATCGCGTCGAAAAGCTGAATAGCGGGACCACCTGGAATTTCCTGCCTGCCGGGATGATTCCGTTGACGGTGGTATTACTGCTGATCCTCAGCGCCATCACCTTTTTCCCAGAAAGACCGGCATGGGGCGGCGAATTTAATATTCAAACAAGCTCCAGCGGCATTAAAGGGTATGCCCGGCAAGTATCGTTAGGAGAGATCTTGAACTATCTGGCCTTTCGAAATGGCTATGTGATTCAAATTGACCAGAGCTTGCTCGATGCCCCCACGACTTTCTATATTCCCACACCCATTCCTGCTGAAAGAGCTATTCAACGCATTGTCCATCCCCACAGTCTCGCATTGGTTTTTAGCCGGGTACCCGGCAAAACCGCCCCGGTGATCAGCCAGGTCAAGGTGTTCGACAAGGGCAGCCAGTCGGCATCCTATGCCCTGCTCTCCACCAACAATGGAACGCAGAGCGCACATACCTCCTATGCCCGCAGCGGCTCCGTACGCTCCGGCGGTATCGGTGGCCGGGGCGTTCAGGCCGGTCGCGACGCGGTCGACAAGCACGTCCAGCCGCCGGTCACCATCACAAAAAGTTCAATGGGTTTTACGGGTTTCAAATTCAAAGAGAGCCAAAGAGGGCCCGACTACCGCCCCGACACCATTACCATGGCCAACGCCTATGCCGGCTACCGCACCGAACGCAACGCCCTGCATCAAAGGGTGGAAAGCGGCAAGCTGCGCAGCGCTCAGCAGGAG
>JBFFHG010000518.1:0-3819 GCA_041557055.1 Desulfosarcinaceae bacterium | reverse complement strand
CAGGGTGAGAGTCCCTGTCGGGAGGTAACCGGTATTATCCCTTCCGTCTGACACAGAGGGCAGGGACCGTAATTGCGGTTGCAACATCAGGTCAGTCGCAAAGAGCCAGTTTCCGACTAACCCTGGAACTTTCTAAATCCAAGCTTCCTTAAACAATCATGGGTCAAGAATTGTCTTCAAAATTAAATAATTTGATAAATCAGCGGGTTAAATATCAAAAAAGTTTTTACAGAACAAAATAAAAAATAGTTGACATGTGTTCATTTCTATACTACTTTTTATTTGAAAGTGCGAAAAAAATTTCGCTATCCGAAACAAGGGGGACGCCATGAACGATTCACTTAAAAAACATCGTAAAGATATAAGTCAGGCGGCTGACATTTTGAAAGCCGATAACAAATCCAGCGTTGGTCGCTCGAAGAATTTTGACAAGAAAAGCACTGTCGGTTCGCTGGCCAAAGGTTTTCGCGTTTTGGAAGCGTTCTCATCGGGTCATGCCCAGATGACGATCAGTGACGTGAGCAGGGTGACGGGGCTTGATTCAGGCACTGTGTTTAGAAATCTGAACACTCTTTTCGATCTTGGCTACCTTGAACGAGACGATGACTCCAAGCAGTTTAGGCTGTCATTAAAAGTCCTCGATCTGGGGTTCCACGCTATAGGAAGGAGCGATATTCGTGATCTGGTCCTGCCAATTCTTAGGGAACTGGTTAGCCAGGTTGGAGAGGCTGCCAGTTTGGGTGTCCTGGAGGGGGGCGATATTCTGTATTTGGAACGGGTTCGCGCTGGAGTTGCCAGATTGGGCGTCGACATAAGAGTCGGCACAAGGGTCCCTGCTTATTGTAGTGTGGTAGGGCAGGCTTTATTGGCATTTTTACCGCAAAAAGAACAGAAAAAAATTTTACAGGATCAGCAAAGTCATAGCGATTTGGGAATTGTTCCTCTTTCAGATGATGAAGTTCTTCGTTCCCTGGAAGTGATCCAAAAGGATGGTTATGCGCTGAAAGGATCATACTTTAATAGCAGTTTGCATGTTTTTGCTACCCCTGTCTTCGATCGGGATAATTATCCCATTGCTTCTGTCAGTGTCGCCGCGCCATCGCTGAGAATAAGCCAGGCGGAAATGCTTGACATCGCATTCGAGCCTGTCATGTCAGCTGTAAAAAAGATATCTAAAGCTTTAAGGGCGAGCGGAAGCATTGCCTCCGTCCTTAATAAAAACAGACAACTTAACAGTAAAAAAAGGAAAACGATATGAAAAACATTGATCTCAGAGGTCTGGTTCCTGCACCCGTAACCCCTTTTACACGCGAGGGCGCTGTTGATCATGCCGTCATCCAAAAGCTGGGTTCCTGGCTATGTAATATCGATGGAGTAAAGGGATTGGTTGTTCTCGGTCATGCCGGAGAGGGAACTTTTCTCACTCCTGACGAACAAATATCTGTTATCAAAAGTTTTGTTGAATCGGTTAATGGATCCATTCCCATCATTGCCGGAATTACCTTGGAAGGTACCGCTGTGGCCGCTGCGGAGGCAAATAGAGCTGCTGCGGCTGGTGCTTCTGCAGGGCTCCTGTATCCGTCCCATGGGTGGTTGCGTTTCGGATACCAGAAAGGTGCACCGCAAGATCGATATCGTCAAGTTTATGAAGAAAGTGGCTTGCCGCTTATTCTCTTCCAGTACCCAGATGTGACTAAAGCTACGTACAGTCTTGATACTATGCTTGAGATTGCTGCGCAACCGGGGGTGTTTGCAATGAAAAACGGGGTGCGCAATATGCGCAGATGGGATACGGAGATCCCGGTTATTCGCCGGGAAAATCCTGATCTGCAGATTTTAACCTGCCATGACGAGTATCTGTTGCATACCATGTTCGATGTTGATGGCGCACTTGTTGGCTATGGCGGTCTTGCCCCTGAGCCGCTTATCGAATTGATCAAATCCGGAAAAGCCAAGGACTACAAGAAAGCCCGGGAGATTCATGATAAATTGCTCCCGGTTACTCGTATGGTGTACCACCGTGGGTCTCATATGGAAGGAACCGTTGCTCTTAAGCACGGACTTGTCGCAAGGGGCATTCTGGAGCATGCGACCGTCCGGCCCCCTTTGCTGCCGCTTGAACCTGGTGCAGACAAAGAAATCGCGGACGCATTGCGGTCTGCTGGTTTAATTTAGCTTGGTTGAAAACAGTATCAGTATCACCTGGTTCTTGCTGTAGGAGATCTGTTTTTGTTGTGTGAAGGCAAATGCGAGGCTCCGAGAATTAACAATATTAACGCAATGCGGCAGATCAGTATTACTGATCTGCCGCAAGA
Organism: Desulfosarcinaceae bacterium; assembly: GCA_041557055.1. Classification (GTDB taxonomy): domain Bacteria; phylum Desulfobacterota; class Desulfobacteria; order Desulfobacterales; family Desulfosarcinaceae; genus JARRKU01. The sequence goes on along the minus strand of JBFFHG010000518.1, from coordinate 1,504 downwards.
ATCAAAGGAGAAGGGGCAATGCTAAATAAATCAGTGAAAAGGATGTCTTGGCTTACTGTTTTTCTTGTTGGTAGTTTGATTTCGGTGTCAGCCAATGCTGAGAATATCCGGATCGGCGCAATGCCGGTGGGGTCTGGTTGGTATGTCGCGGCTGCCAGTATGGAAAAAAACCTTGAACAGGTTATAAAGGGTTTGGATTTTGAAGTGATTGCCCGCGGCGGTGGCGTGGCAAACCCGTTGGTGGTGCAACAAGGAAAAGCTGAAATTGCACTGTCGAATGTTGCAACTTCGCTGTGGGCTGCAAAGGGGCAGCTTCTTTATGAAGGCAATAGTGCCCCCGATATCCGCTCACTTGTGGGCGGACTGAACCCCGTTTTTATTGGCGCGATTGCCCGCAATGATTTTCTAAGGAAAAAAGGTTTCACATCGTTGAAGGAAATCCTGGAATCAGGAAAACCCGTCAATATCATGATGAAACCGCCGGGTTCCAATATTCCGCCTGGGGTCAATATAGTATTGGAAGCCCATGGAACCAGCAGGGAAAAAATTAAAGCAAATGGCGGAAAAATATACCAGGTTGATTCATCCCAAATGTCATCTCTGATGCGAGATGGGCGCGTCGATCTTTATTTTGATACGATATTAAGGGGACATCCGACCATTCAAGAAATATCGTTGACTGGAGATGTCAGCTTTATCGACATGTCAGATGAGTCTTTGGCTGCTCTCGCTCAATACGGTATCCAACGAGCCAACATTCCCAAATGGTTTGAAGCTCAAAATGGCCCGACTCTTGGAGGAAATTATGGCACCCATCTGATTGCCAATAAAAATCTTCCAGATGAGGTTGTTTATGAAATCACTAAGGCTTTTGTTGAAAACATTGAGAAGATGGCAGTTGATTTTCCAGCCTGGAAAGCTTTTGTACCAGAGAAAGCCGCTCTTGCCGAAAACAATGGTATTCCGCTTCACCCTGGAGCAGAGCGTTACTATAAGGAAAGAGGATTTTTTTAGCCTGAGCTGCTATGATCTATATCTCATGGACCCTTAAAAAACCCTCATATTAAAGGGCTGGAAGCAACCTTATGGAAGAAAAACTCAAAAAGGCACTTTTTCATCCTATCACCTGGATTTCGTTAGGACTTATTACCTTTCAATATTGGATACTTTTTAATCCACAGCAGCCTCATCTGGAGAGACCCATTCATCTTGTGGTTGCACTTTTATTGACTTTTTTGGCCGTTCCTCTAAAGGGCAAGCGAATTTCCAGGATAGTGGCAGGAGGCGTAGACTTCTTGTGTGTTCTCGGAACGTTGACGGTCGGCAGTTACTACTGGGTGGAGATGTCCCGCTTGCAGACGCGGATTGAAAGTATTTCGCCCATATACTGGTATGATATTGCCGTCGCGATCATTTTGGTGCTTCTTTTGATCGAGGGCGTTCGTCGGACGGTAGGGAACATTCTTGTCGGAGTCATCGTGGGTTTTCTTCTATATGGTGCTTT
>JBFFHG010000517.1:0-3822 GCA_041557055.1 Desulfosarcinaceae bacterium | reverse complement strand
GTGGTCCTTGATGTTTGGGGAATGGATGCAGCGGCGGGGGATATTGGCGGCGACCAAAAGACGTTGCCCGCATTGACCGGTAAAGATGGGAAAAAGATACAGCCCAGCGCCATCGCCAAACAACTGGCATTGGGGGTTCGCCGTATCGTTATCGATCCGGGCCACGGAGGCAAAGATTACGGTGCGCCCGGTTATCTGAAAGGTGTTCACGAAAAATATGTGGTGATGCAAATTGCCAAACGATTAAAAAAGATGATCACCGAACAGCTCAAATGCGAAGTCGTATTGACCCGTGACAGGGACAATTATATCAGTCTGGAGGAGCGTACCGCCATTGCCAATACTCAGAATGCCGACTTGTTTGTATCGATTCACACCAACGCATCCCAAGACAGGCGGGCCTATGGCGTGGAAACCTATATTCTGAACCTGGCGACCGACGATGAGGCAATCCGCGTGGCCGCCATGGAAAACGCCACATCCGCAAGAAATATCAGTGATCTTGATTCCATTTTGCACGATTTGATGCAAAACGCCAAAGTCAATGAGTCCACACGCTTGGCCAGTTATGTGCAGCAAGCCATGCATAACAGACTCCGTGAAAAGTATAATAATATTCGCAACAAGGGGATCAAGCAGGCACCGTTTTACGTATTGCTGGGTGCTGATATGCCCTCGATTCTGGTGGAGACCTCTTTCATCAGCCATCCCAGAGAGTGCAAACGTTTGACCAGCCCGGCGTATCAAATACAGTTGTGCAAGGGCATCGTGGAGGGGATCAAGCGATATATCAAGGAGACCAAACCGCTGGCCCTTGAACCATCGTCCTCCGGTAAGAAAAAAGGATAGGCCGGTGGGTTTGCCGAAACCCCAAGGTGAAAAGCGTCATATCTGCATGGCTTGAGGCTGCTGAGCCGCACTTGTGAGATCGGGAAGCGGTTGCCGGATTTTACGCTTTAATCAAAAGGCCTTTTCAGGCCGCCATGGTATCATGCTATGGTAAGGATCGAAAGAAGGAGAGCAGGATGACTTACGAAAACATTCTATTGAACGTGGAAGATGGCATCGCCACCATTATGTTTAACCGTCCCAAGGCATTGAACGCACTGAATTCAGCGCTTTTGGAAGAGCTGTCCCACGCCTTGGACAGAATCGCCGGTGATGAAGAGATCCGCGTGCTGGTGCTTACCGGCGCCGGTGACAAGGCGTTTGTGGCTGGTGCGGATATCAAAGAGCTGGCCCTTTTAACCCCCCTGCAGGCTAAAATGGTTGCACAAAGGGGACAGGCCGTTGTCAACAAGATCGCTGCATTGCCCATTGCGGCCATTGCCGCCGTGAATGGCTACGCCCTGGGCGGTGGAACGGAAATAGCCCTGGGCTGTGATTTCATCTACGCCTCGGAGACCGCCAGTATGGGATTGCCCGAGACCACCCTGGGCCTGATTCCCGGCTACGGCGGCACCCAGCGTCTGCCCAGATTGATCGGCGCCAACCAGGCCAGGGAACTGATCTACACCGGCAAGATTATTCCGGCCGGCCAGGCCCTGGCGATCGGATTGGTCAATCAGGTCGTTGCCCCGGAAGAGCTGATGGACGCCGTAATGAAAACAGCCCGTTTTATCGCTGCCAGGGGCAGGGTGTCGCTAAGAGCTGCAAAGGAGGCGATCAACAACGGATTGAACGTGGACTTGAGCACCGGACTCAAAATCGAGCAAGATGGTTTTGCCACCTGCCTGATCAGTGAAGACGCCAAAGAGGGGACCAGTGCATTTATTGAGAAACGCAAACCCGTTTTCAAAGGCCGGCTAAGTTGATCGGAATCGGAACCAGACTCTAAATTCGCACAGGAAGGCGGTTAGCATGATTTTCAATATGGAATACGAAACCATGCCGCGGGAAGCGCTGGAGGCGATCCAACTGCGGAGACTTCAAACAACAGTTGAGCGTGTGTATGCCAACGTTCCGTTTTATAGGGAAAAATTCAAACAAGCCGGTGTGACGCCTTCGGATTTGAGGTCTCTAAAGGATTTAAGACGACTGCCTTTTACAACCAAGCAGGATTTGCGGGACAGCTATCCCTACGGCATGTTTGCCGTTCCCATGGATCAAGTGGTTCGTATTCATGCCTCCTCCGGTACCACCGGACAGTCCACCGTTGTCGGTTATACGCTCCGGGATATCAAAACATGGGCGGAGCTTATGGCACGATCTCTAATGGCGGGGGGGGCCACCAGCCGTGATATTATCCATAATGCATTTGGATACGGCCTCTTTACCGGCGGTCTCGGAGTCCACTATGGGGCCGAGGCCCTGGGCGCGTCCGTCATTCCGGTTTCAGGCGGCAATACCCGGCGCCAGGCCGTCATCATGAAGGATTTCGGCCCGACCATCATGACATGCACGCCCTCCTATTGTTTGCACCTTTCCGAGGTGGCGGAAGAGATGGGGGTCTCGTTCAAAGACTTGAAGTTCAAATACGGCATTTTCGGCGCCGAGCCCTGGTCGGAGAATATGCGCCAGGAGATCGAGCGCAAGCTCAATCTGATAGCCGTGGATATCTACGGACTCAGTGAAATTATGGGCCCCGGCGTCTCCATCGAATGCCATGAAGCCAAAAGAGGGCTCCATGTATTCGAGGATCATTTCATACCTGAAATTATCGATCCAAACACATTGGAACCGCTGCCCTACGGTGAGACAGGCGAACTGGTTTTCACCACGATTACAAAAGAGGCCTTCCCGATGATTCGTTATCGCACCAGGGATATCACATCATTGAACCCCGAACCGTGCATTTGCGGCCGCACCCATGTCCGCATGAACCGGGTCACGGGGCGTACGGACGACATGTTGATCATTCGCGGCGTAAATGTCTTTCCCTCCCAGATTGAAAGGGTGTTGATGGGTATCGAGGGCGTTACCCCCCATTATCAACTGGTGGTGGAGCGGGAGGGGAACCTGGACATGCTGACGGTAATGGTGGAACTCAATGAAGGCTTATTTTCCGACGAAGTAAAACAACTGCAAACCGTGCAGAAAAGAATAACAAAAAACATCAAGGAATTTTTGGGCGTATCGGCAAAAGTCAAACTGGTTGAATCCAAAGCCATTGCCCGCAGTGAAGGCAAGGCCGTCCGGGTAGTGGATAAACGCAATATTTGAGGAATTCCGATAAAAAGGGGGGCGCATGCAGGTTGAACAAATTTCCGTGTTTTTAGAAAACAAGGCCGGGCGACTGTCTGAAGTCACAGGTATCTTGGCTGAAGCCGGGGTCAACATACGGGCGCTTGCTTTGGCGGATACCTCTGATTTCGGTGTCCTGCGATTGATCGTGGATAACAATGACCGTGCTGTCTCCGTGCTGAAGGAAAACGGTTTTACGGTGGGAAAAACCGAAGTCGTGGCCGCCGAAGTCGAGGACAAACCGGGCGGATTGCATAATATTTTACGGATTCTAAAATCCGAAGGCGTCAATGTGGAATATATGTACGCCTACGTGCGGCATACCGGCAAGGATGCGGTGATGATTTTCAGGTTCGACAACATCGCCGGCGCCATCGAAGTGCTGAATAAAAACAGGGTCACGGTAATTAATGGCGAACATCTTTATGACATGTGACAATAATCCCGGGGAGTACAAAGATTAAAATTGTGGTTACCCTGATTTAATATTTGGAAAAAGCGGCCGATAATAGCTGAGCAAGCTGAGTACTGCAACACGGTGGGGCGGGCTTTGCAAAACGGCCATATTGCACTGTATTTGTAATAAAAATAGCATCCAACCATTTGACGGCCGGTGCGCATGTCAAACATCTGCATTGT
>JBFFHG010000516.1:0-3826 GCA_041557055.1 Desulfosarcinaceae bacterium | reverse complement strand
TCCATGGTTATGCTTTCCCACATTTTTTTGGGCAGGGTGTTGGCGTTGACCCCGCAGATGAAAATGGCCACCACCACTTCATCAAAGGAGGTCAGAAAAGCGAGCAGGGCGCCGGTGAGCATGCCGGGGCGTATCATGGGCAGGGTGATTTTAAAAAAGGTGACCAACCGGGTGGCGCCTAAATTCATGGCGGCGCGTTCCAGGTTGCGGTCAAACCCCTGCAGGCTGGCTGTGACAATGACAATCACAAAGGGACTGGCCAACACCGTGTGGGCGAAAACCACCCCCCAAAACGACCCGATCAGCTGAATGTCGGCGAAAAAGAAATAGACGGCAATGGCAAATACGATGACCGGCATGATCATGGGCGACAACACCAGGCCGTATAACAACTCTTTGCCCCTGAAATCCTTCCGGACAAAACAGAAAGAGGCCATGGTGCCCAGGAATGTGGACAGAATGGCAACGATGACGCCTACTTTGAAGCTCGTTGCGGTGGCGCTGAGCCAGGAGGCGTTGGAAAAGAAATTGTCATACCATTGCAGGGAAAATCCCCTGGGCGGAAATTCCAGAAACCGCTGGGATTCAAAGCTCATGGGGACCATTATGATAACCGGGAGCATGAGGAAGACCAGGATCGAATATGAAAAAATGGCGAGCCAGGGCGGATTGAATTTTTGTCTTCCGGTATTTAGATCAGCCATTGTTTTTCCCCCATAGTTTGTCAAAGCCGATGGTTTTGCCGGCCATCAAAAAAATTCCCACGGTCAGGATCAACAAGATCATGGAGGCGGCGGATGCGAATTTGAAGTTGAGCATGACCTCCACGGACTGATCGATGACCATGGCGATCATCACATCCCTGGGCCCACCCAGCAGGGCCGGGGTCACATAGAAGCCCACGGAAATGATAAAAACAAGGGTGCAACCGGCAAAAACGCCCGGCATGCTCAACGGCAGGAATACTTTGCTGAAAGCCGCCAGCGGTGTGGCCCCCAGGTTCTGGGCGGCCATCAGCAGTCGGCGGTCAATGCCCTTCATCACGCTGAAAAGCGACAACACCATGAAGGGCATCATCACATGCACCATGCCGATGGTCACGCCAAACAAATTGTAGAGCAGCCGCAGCGGCTCTTCGATGAATCCGGCCTGTAACAGCAACTGATTCACGATTCCGTTGCGGCCCAAAATGACAATCCAGGCAAAGGTGCGCACCAGCACGCTGGTCCAAAGAGGAATCAGGATCAGAATGATGAGCAGATTGGCCTTTTCAACGGGTTGACAGGTCAGATAATAGGCCAGGGGATACCCGAGCAAAAGGCACACAATGGTAACGATAACGCTGACTTTGAACGTCACGAAAAGCGCGTACAGATATAGATTGTGTTTGAAAAAACCAAGGTAATGTTCAAGTGAAAAGGCCGGCAGGTTAAAGCTCAACCCCAGCATCCGAAGCATTGGATAGATATAGAACAGCCCAAGGAACAACAGCAGCGGCAGGACCATATAAAACATGTTGCCCGATATTTTTTCAGCAACAGCAATACGAAAATCGAAAATTTTGCTCATGAAAGCTCACCATTCTGGAAGCGGCCCTGCTTCAGGGCCGTCTTCCGGTACAGTATTGTCAGGAAGGCTGATTCAGCCGGTCCGGGGCATCAGCCGATATCAGCCCCCTGGTTGGGCCTCGCCCGCCGCATCTGGGCGGAGCGTCGGTTCGGTGTCTACTTAAGCAGCCACTTGTTATAGCTTTCAATGGACCGGTCGTAGTTGGTTTTCCCCTTGCCGTCAACCTGGGTCCACCATTTGACATTATCCCAATACTGCCGGGACAGATTGTCCGGAGCGGTGTTCAGATCCTTTGCAATTTTGGGGTCCATGAATTCCGTCGCCTTCATGTTGCTGGGGCCGTATGGTATTTTTGAGGAAAGGCAGGCCTGGCGTTTGGCGTCCAGCATGTAATTGATCAGCTTGTAGGCAGCGGCTTTGTTTTTTGCGCCCTTGATAATGCACCAGTTGTCCGAGGCCAGCTTTCCCTGGTTATACTCCACATCCACGGGCGCGCCAGCCCATTTGGCGGCGATGACCCGGGGGCCGATGGTGCAGGTGATGTCGATCTCGCCGTTGGCCAGCATCTGAACTGCCTGGGCGTTTGATTTATACCATTTGCGAATGTAGGGTTTAAGCTTGTCAATGCTGTTCCATGCGCGTTCGATATCAATGGGATAGAGGGCGTCTTTGGCAACGCCATCGGCCATCAGAAACACTTCATATTGGGGCTGGATACCGCCGTAGGGGTCGTTAAAACTCCGCACACCGGGGAATTTATCCATATCCCAGACATCCGCCCATGACTTGGGATGCTTTCCCGGAGCGAATGTTTTGGTGTTGTAGGCGATATTAAACGAATAGATGCGCGCCCCGATAGAGTGTTTGAGTTTTGTTTCCGGAATGATTTCCGACAACAGTTTCGGGTCCAGCCGGGAATAGTCAAGCGCTTCCAGGTAGGGGGATTCGCCCTTTGTGAGCGCCAGAATCGCGGTCAGATCCGTCAGGATAACGTCCCACTCAACATTGCCGCTGTCCACCTGGGCCTTGATTTTGGCATCAGTGGGCGGGGATGTCATGATCACTTGAATTCCGGTCTCCTTTTCAAAAGGATCGTAAAAGCACTCTTTTTCAATCTCGGCCGACTGGCCGCCCCAACTGCACACAACGACTTTTTGTTTGCACAAGGCGGATTCCGCGGTCATCACAATGGCTGTAAGAAATACACAACTGATCAATATCGCTTTCATCCTGGGACCCATTTGAATTCTCCTTTTCAATGTTAGAGGTTGGCAATGTATCGCTGCAAAAACCCAAGGCTTCAATCAAACAGCGTCATGTCGTCGGCATCCCATCCCACCCGGACCGTTTCATCCGTTTTCAGGTCGCGGACGCCTTTGCGGTTTTGCAACTTCATATAGACAGTCTCCCCGTTCTCTTCCAGCAGTACTTTGAATTTGGTTGTTTCCCCCAGGTAGATGGTCTCCTGAATCCTGGCGGTAAAGGAATTGGCGGCCAAACAGTCCGGTTCGAGCAGAGCGATTTTCTCCGGTCGAATGGAGATACTGATTTGATGATTCGTCGGAACATGCCGCCCCCGGGCGAAAATGGTAATTCCATTTTGAGTTTGAATCTTCAGTCCGTTTTTTTTGCTTTCAGTGACCACGCCTTTCAACAGGTTGGTTTCACCGATAAAGTCCGCCACAAAATTGCTGTCGGGCATGTCGTAGAGTTCATTGGGCCGTCCCACCTGTTCAATTTGACCTTTGTTCAGGACCACCACCCGGTCGGACATGGTCAGCGCCTCTTCCTGGTCGTGGGTGACATAAATGATCGTAAAGCCCAGCGCATCGTGAAGATGTTTGATCTCCAACTGCATATGCTCCCGCAGCTTCTTGTCAAGGGCGCCCAGGGGTTCGTCCATCAGCAACACGGGCGGCCGGAAAATCATGGCGCGGGCCAGGGCCACACGCTGCTGCTGCCCGCCGCTGAGTTGCTTTGTGGACCGGTTCTCAAAACCGGAGAGTTTGACCAGCGCCAATATCTCATCCACCCGCCGGCGAACCTCCGGGTCGCCGATTTTTCTCATTTTCAAGGGAAAGGCAATGTTCTCAAACACATTCATGTGGGGAAAAAGGGCGTAGTTCTGGAATACCAAGCCGATGTTTCTTTGGTAGGGCGGTATGTACGCTATGGATTTTCCATCCACGAGGATATCGCCGGATGACGGTTTGTCAAAACCGGCGAGCATATTGAGCATCGTTGTCTTGCCTGATCC
>JBFFHG010000515.1:0-3826 GCA_041557055.1 Desulfosarcinaceae bacterium | reverse complement strand
CTTTATGGAAGACTACACCTATCACCTGCCGGAAAACGGCCTGGATAGAGTACTGGGTTCCCATATGCTCGAGGTCTGCCCCTCCATCGCCAAGACCAAGCCGTCTCTGGAGATCCATCCCCTGTCCATCGGCGGCAAGGCTGATCCGGCCCGGCTGGTTTTTACGACCCGCACCGGCACGGCCCTGAATGCGACCTTGCTTGACATGGGCAATCGCTTCCGCATGTTGATCAACGAGGTCGAAGTGGTGGACACTGACGAGCCGCTGCCCAATCTGCCGGTTGCCAGTGTTTTCTGGGCGCCGCAGCCGGAGTTGAAGGTGGCGGCGGCGGCCTGGATTTATGCCGGCGGCGGCCATCACACAAGCTTCAGCCAGGCGGTTTCCGCCGAACAGTTAAACGATTTCGCAGAGATGGCCGGCATCGAGTGCCTGACCATTGACCGGGATACCGATGTGAACGCGTTCAAGCAGGAACTGCGCGGCAACCATCTGTACTACAGTCTGGCCCGGGGAATCTGACCGCTGATTTTGTGCAGACCCGGACAGCCGGCACCGCGCGGCTCTGTCCGATGAAGAAACAACCACTTCAGAGAGGAGCTTGAAATGAAGAAGACTTGCTTGTTGTTCTCGATGATCGTTGTCCTGTCAGCCCATACCCTGCTGGCCGGCACCGTACAGGCCGCCAAGACCATTGGCATTGCCATGCCGACCAAATCGTCACAGCGCTGGATCGATGATGGCAATAACATGGTCAAATACTTCAAGGATTTGGGCTACAAGACCGATCTGCAGTATGCTGAGGACGTGATTGAAAACCAGTTGTCACAGCTTGAAAACATGATCGTCAAAGGCGTTGACCTGCTGGTGGTCGCCAGCATCGACGGTGAGACCCTGTCCAATGTCCTGCAGCAGGCCGCCGATCAGAAGATTCCGGTGATTGCCTATGACCGCCTGATCAAGAAAACCCCCGGCGTCGACTACTATGTCACCTTCGACAACTTTCAGGTCGGTGTCCTCCAAGGGGCCTACATTGAAAAAGCCTTGGGCCTGAAAGAGGGCAAAGGACCGTTTAACATCGAGCTGTTCGGCGGTTCACCGGATGATAACAACGCCTATTTCTTCTATAACGGCGCCATGTCGATCCTCCAGCCCTATATCGATTCCGGCAAACTGGTGGTCCGAAGCAAACAGATGGGCATGAACAAGGTGTCCACGCTGCGCTGGGACGGCGCCACCGCACAATCGCGAATGGACAACCTGCTGAGCGCCTACTATGCCGCCGAGCGTCTGGACGCCGTGCTCTCTCCCTATGACGGCATCAGCATCGGCATTCTCTCTTCACTGAAAGGCGTCGGCTACGGCAGACAGGACCAGGCCATGCCGGTGGTCACCGGCCAGGACGCCGAGATCCCTTCGATCAAGTCGATCATGGCCGGCGAGCAGACCCAAACCGTGTTCAAGGATACCCGCCAACTGGCCAGGACCGCCGTGCAGATGGCCGACGCCATTCTGAACAATAAAAAAGTCCCGGTCAACGACACCAAGACCTATGACAACGGAATCAAGGTCGTCCCCTCCTATCTGCTGATCCCGATCAACGTGGATAAAAGCAACTGGGAGGAGGTCCTGGTCGGCAGCGGCTATTACAGCAAAGATCAGGTACGCTAAGCATAATCGTACCTGTGCCCCGGGTTGGGGGGGCGGGAGCAGGTAGAGGGGGGACGGATATGTCTGAGCTGATCCTGGAGATGTGCGGCATCACCAAAACCTTTCCCGGTGTCAAGGCACTGGACAATGTCAACCTGAGCGTCAGGCAGGGGGAAATTCACGCGCTGGTCGGCGAAAACGGCGCGGGCAAATCAACCCTGATGAAGGTGCTCAGCGGGATCTACCCGCACGGAGACTATGACGGCCGGATTGTCTTTCAGGGGCAGACGTGCCGGTTCAGGGACATCACCCAGAGCGAGCAGTTGGGGATCGTCATTATCCACCAGGAGCTGGCCCTGATCCCCTTTCTCTCCATCGCCGAGAACATCTTTCTGGGCAACGAACGCCAGCGGTACGGCGTGATCGATTGGGAAGAGACCAATGTCCGGACCCTGGCCCTGTTAAAAAAGGTCGGTCTGGACGAGTCCCCGGACACGCTGATCACCAATATCGGCGTGGGCAAACAGCAACTGGTCGAAATCGCCAAGGCCCTGTCCAAAGAGGTGAAACTGCTGATTCTGGACGAGCCCACCGCCACGCTCAACGAGCGCGACAGCGACAAACTGCTCAAGCTGCTCCTGCAGTTCAAGGAGCAGGGGATCTCCTCGATTCTGATCTCTCACAAGCTCAATGAAGTGGAACGCATCGCCGACGCCATCACCATCCTGCGCGACGGTGCAACCATCGAGACCCTGGACTGCCGCAGCGGCGACATCTGCGAGGATCATATCATCCGCGCCATGGTCGGCCGCGACCTGACCCAGCGTTTCCCAAGCCGCCGGAACCAGGTGGGCGACACGGTTTTCGAAATCCGCGACTGGACCGTCCATCACCCGTTGCACGAGGCCCGCAAGGTGATCGATGGGGTCGACCTCTCTCTGCGCAAGGGCGAAGTGCTGGGCATTTCGGGACTCATGGGCTCGGGGCGCACCGAGCTGGCCATGAGCCTGTTTGGCCGGTCCTGGGGCATCAACATCAGCGGCACGGCCTACAAGGATGGCGAGCGGATCGATATCAGCACAATCCACCGGGCCATCGACAGCGGCATCGCCTATGTCACCGAGGATCGTAAAACTTACGGACTGATACTTGACCAGGACATCAAGAACAACATCACCCTGGCCAACCTCAAGGCGGTTACCAGCGGCATGGTTATCGACCAGAACCGCGAAATCGTTCACGCCGAGGCCTTCAGGGGACAGTTCAATATCAAGTGCGCCGACATTCTGCAAAAAACCGTCAACCTCAGCGGCGGCAACCAGCAGAAGGTGGTGCTGAGCAAGTGGCTGTTCGCCAACCCCGAAATCCTGATCCTGGACGAACCCACCCGCGGCATCGACGTCGGCGCCAAATTTGAAATCTATACCATCATCAATCAACTGGCATCCGAGGGCAAAGGCATCATCATTATCAGTTCGGAGCTGCCCGAAATTCTGGGCATCTGCGATCGTATCTATGTCATGAACGAAGGACGGATCGTCGGTGAAATGGCCGCCGCCGAAGCCTCCCAGGAAAAAATCATGAAGTGCATCATGAAACAAGTTGAGGCGACGTACTGATGAAAAATTTGAAAACACTGTTCAAGAGCAACCTTCGCCAATACGGCATGCTGATCGCCCTGATCGCGATCATGCTGCTCTTCGAGATCCTCACCAACGGCATCCTGCTGAAACCGCTTAACATCACCAACCTGGTACTCCAGAACAGCTACATACTGATCATGGCCATCGGCATGCTGCTGGTGATCGTTGCCGGCCATATCGATCTGTCGGTGGGTTCCATTGCCGCCTTCATCGGTGTGGCGGCGGCGGTGCTGATGGTCAACTACCATATCCACTACGCAGTGACCGTTGTCATCTGCCTGCTTCTCGGCGGCCTTATCGGCGCCTGGCAGGGATACTGGATCGCCTATGTCAAAATTCCCGCTTTCATTGTCACCCTGGCAGGCATGCTTGTCTTCCGCGGCCTGACCCTGGTGATCCTTCAGGGGGCCTCGGTCGGCCCGTTTCCCAAGGAGTTTCAGTTGATCAGCTCCGGCTTCATCCCGGACCTCTTCGGCGGCCAGGGGCTGCATATGACCACCATGCTCCTGGGGGCCGCCTTTTCGGCCATTCTTAT
>JBFFHG010000514.1:0-3830 GCA_041557055.1 Desulfosarcinaceae bacterium | reverse complement strand
ACCGCGTCCACATCTTCGCAGGTCATGTCGGAAAACAGGGGCAGGGAACAAATTCGCTCCGAGTTCCACTCGGTGGCCGGCAAAGCGCCTTTGCGCAACCCCATGGTTTCCCGGTAATACCGCTGGGTATGGACCGCCCTGAAATGAATTCCGGAACCGATGTTCCTTTCTTTGAGTTTCGCCACGAAAGCGTCTCTGCTCATGCCGGTCCGCTTGGTATCCAGGCGCACAATGAACAGGTGCCAAGTGTGTCGCATCGGGTAGGCGGGTTGGGTCAGAGGCATAAGTTCCTCCACGCCGGCGAGCATCTCCTGGTAACGGCGGGCCACCTGTGAGCGCTTTTCAATGAAGCTGTCCAGACGGTCCAATTGGCCCAGACCCAGGACCGCGGCGATATCGGTGAGGTTGTATTTGTAACCCGGTTCCAAAACTTCGGCCTGGGGGGCACGGCCTTGGATGGTGCGATCAAAGGCGTCCACTTCAAGGCCGTGAAACTTCAACCGGTGAAGGCGGTGAATTAAATTCGGATCATCAGAGCAAAACATACCACCCTCGCCACAGGTCATATTTTTAATAGGGTGAAAGGAAAAAATGGCGCTGCCACGATGTCCAATTTTTTCGCCTTTGTATTCGGTGCCGGCAGCATGGGCCGCGTCTTCGACCAGGCATATGCCTTTTTCGGAAGCGAGCTGCCGTAGCGGCTCCATGTCTACCGAAGCACCTGCAAAATGCACTGGAATGATCAGTCTGGTGCGATCGGTAATAAGGGGGGCGATGGATTGCGCGGAAACCATCAGGGTATCCCGGTCAACGTCGGCAAACACCGGGGTGGCACCGGCAAGCGCGATCAAATTGACCGTGGAGATCCAAGTCATAGAGGGGGTGATGACCTCGTCACCCGGACCAATGCCCAGGGCGCTAAGCAGCAGGTGCATACCTGCCGTAGCAGAACAAAGCGCCACCGCCCCGCTGGCGTCGCAGTATGCGCGGAAGGCCTCTTCAAATTCAGCCGCCTTTGGGCCGGTGGTGATCCAGCCGGAGCGCAGGACGTGAGCAACGGCCTCGATTTCCGGTTCACTGATCGATGGTTTGGAAAATGGGAGAAAAGTTTCGCGCATATCTTTTCACCTCCGGCAGATGGTGCGTTTTCATTGGGGCCAGATCCTATATGAGGGTATGGGTTGAACCCGATTTTTCCTCAGGATGTGAGGCCCATAAAACTCAATGTCTCAAAGAAGGACTTTGGGGGTGTGTATCAGGGCGACATGAAGAAACCATGAAGGCGAGTCCCTCGGTTGAGATTTTTTGGTGTATGTTTTTGCAATTCACCAGCCAACAATTTCAATTGGTTGCGAATACGGATTCCGCACGTTCTGCACTGGTTTTTTAACCCATCAAATCTGAAACAATTTTTAACACTTTCGAACAAATTTGAAACAGATCAAACCCGCTGCATCTGATAACACTTGGTCTCAATGAAACGGCCCAGGGGGTTGGGAAGATGTTTGCGAAAAATTGATAGACTTGAAAACAACTGCAAAGGATGGCGCATGAAAAAGATAATGTTCATATGGAAAAAAAAGATGTTGTACAAAGGGCTGTTGGGCATTCTGATGTTGTGTTTTGGTGCTCATGCCGGCGATGGTTTTGCGCAGATTGATCTGCCGCAGCCCACGGGGAATTACGGTGTGGGCCGAACCCCGGTCCTGCACTTTGAAGATACCGCCCGCTTTGAAACATTCACCCCGGTGCCGGATGATTACCGTCAAATCATGGTTCAGATCTGGTATCCCACCGCAAAAGATGCCGACGGTTCAAATGCAACATATATGGCGGCACAAACCGCAGAGGTCTATGCAGCGGTTACCGCAGAGGCCTTGACATCTGCGGCAGGTGGGGACGTATCGGCACTTTACGCCAGCCTATCCGCGTTTTTAAGTTCGGTGACGCCCAATGCCATTGATTCGGCGCCGCCTGCCGAAGCGAACGTCCCCTTTCCAATGTTGATTTTTTCTCCTGGCAACGCCCTAATTTATCAAGCGTATCAAATCATAATCGAAGAGGTGGTTTCCCATGGATATGTCGTGGCTGCAATTAACCACCCCTATATTTCCGGGGTTACAGTACTTTCGGACGGCTCAATGGTTGAAACCGCCACAGTTGATTTTGATGACCCCGAAGACTATTATGCCCCTCACTCAATGCTTGTGGCGGATATTCTGTTTTTGTCCGGTAAGCTCGAAACGGTTCAAATCCAGGGTGCGTCACTGTCCCTGGATATGGAAAACATGGGTTTTTTCGGCCACTCCATTGGGGGCTCGGCTGCTGTGGAAGCCTGTCTGCAACTGGACCAGGCCAAAGGGGCCATTGATATCGATGGCACTCTTTGGGGAGACAGCCATCAACAGAGTGTGAAGAAGCCGCTCTTTTTCTTACTGTCCGAACAATTCCCCCTGGCGATGGAAAAAACAGTCGTCACCGCCTGGGAAAACGTCGGGCCAAACGGTTTTATGATGAACCTTGCGGGTTCGACCCATGGCACGTTTCATGACAGTTTCTTTTTATTTTCCCGGATGGCGATGATTTCAACCGAATACGCACAATATTATGACGCGATGAGGGGGGATATGGGAACCATAGATCCGCAACTGGGTCTTGAGATCACCAGCGATTACATTGTGGCTTTTTTTGATGTGTGTCTCAAAGGGGCCCCTTTGAAAACCATCATATCTGTTGACTATCCTGAGGCTGCCTTCAAGACGACCCGTCAAACGGACGCTGACAATGATGATCGCATCGGTTGTTTCATTTCAACCCTTGCATTCAATCTACATGGTTAAACCGCGATAGGCTCTGATGGATAGACCCCCGGTCGGTGGTCTGTTGGGTCCGCGGCCGGACTCAAACCGCAACAATGCTTGGCCCGACCATCTGGCCCGAACTTCACTTTGGACAGTTTTTTGAAAAATAAGACGGTACTGCAAACATAAACCATTGAAAATATTGAACCCGATTGTTTATGTAAGAAATTTTAAATTTATCAAATAAACAACATGTTTTAAAAACTGCCTGAACTATTGGAGGAGAAGAGATGAAAAAAATACATTCTTTTTATTCATATTGTGTTTGGTGCTCAATAGCGCCATCGTGGATCGTTTCCAGCCCTCCTATACTGAAATCCAGGTTGTATTAAAAAACGGTTGCAAACATCCGGTTCAGATATATCCTGATTCAAATGGAAAAGCGAGAGTCTTTGTGGGAGACAAAGATGGAAATTTGCTAATTGAAAAAATTATTTTAAGCAATGGCAGTGAAATCTTGGTAAAACCAGATAAAAATGGTTTGTTTCTGCTCAAAACAGATCAATTTGAAATTGAAATATATGATAAGGCGATATTTGATTGAACGCATCTTTGAAAAAACTTTCGATGAGGATAGGAGGGCAGGTCGATTTTGCTGACCAGGGCAGCATCGCAGACGTGGAGCATGAGCGGGTATTTGATGGGTTTGTCTTCGCCTTCGGTCACACTGAGTATGACGATTTTTAGATCCTCGCCGATATCGAATTCCGCCGGGCAGACCAGGTTGCCCACATTTTCCACAATCAGCAGATCGATGTCATCCAGGGGCAAACCGTCCGCCGCCTTCTTGATCACATGGGCCGCCAGGTGGCAGTCTCCCCCGAACTCATCGGTGTTCACCTGAACCACCGGGGCCCCGGTTTCCGCCAGGCGGTCGGCATCATTGCTGGTACAGATATCCCCTACGATCACCGCGCATTTTGTCTCCGGCATCAGGCGGGCGATGGTTTTCTGCAGGGTCGTGGTCTT
>JBFFHG010000513.1:0-3839 GCA_041557055.1 Desulfosarcinaceae bacterium | reverse complement strand
CGTCCGATGTCTCCACAATCAGCACTCCAGCACACAGTCCTGTTTGAGTGCCATAGTTCAAAGATTGCCCGACCGCCTTAGCCCACTTCTCGGCAAAGTCGAACTCCACCGCATAATCTGAAGTAATGCAATCGCATCTTGTTCTGTTTTCCATAACAATCTCAGTTTGCCCACCATGCTCGAAGCACCATTGATCCTGATACCATTTCTCAGGATGCCTATGACCGGCATGGGCAGTGACCGTTGCAGCCAAAAATAAATACGTAATAATAATCCGTTTCATTATTTTTATCTTTGCCCCCTTATCATCGCCTGATACTTAATTGGGCAATGCTCATGGATGTAAACCATGATCCGTTCGTCATCGAACCGCATCAGCCACCATTGCGGTCCGAACTCCAGTTTCATCTGGTTCTCGAACATTTTTTTTAAGCCCTCGATCACCAGCCACGCCCCCTCTGCCGTCCTGACCCGCTCAATGCCGAACCGCTTGTGCATCCAGCGCGCCAAACCGTTTTCAACCCGCCACTCGGTCAGTTCGGCAAGGGCCTGGATCTTTTCAAGCTCGGCTTTGGACGCCATGCGCACCACATTTTTTGTCTTTCTGGAAACCGTAACTTTGCGCGATCGTGCCGGCCGAGGTCTCTTCTTTGTCACCGGGATCGAGTACCCTTCACCGACGATTGTCTTGATCATGTGCCGCGCCTGATCGAAGGTCAGCCGCGTGCATGATGATACACTGTAATCTTGCCGCAACCGCGCCCGGTAAGTGCCGTCATCCAACCCGGTCTGCTTCTGCCAAATCTTGATCACCTGGATTTGATTCGGCGTTATCATTCTTCTTTCTGTCTGAGGCATCATCAAAAATCCTTTCCAACGTAGACTCTGGATTGGCGTTGATTAAAGCTGCGCAATATCCAGCGGCACCGTCCGCCAAGTCCCGGATTCATCCTTGACCATGAAGCGCGCGTAGGCCCGTTTGCCCACCACCCGCACTGAATCGGCAATGATATCCATGGCCTTGCGCCACTGTTTGTCTTTGATTTCCAGCTTGCGCAAGGAGAGCACCCGGTCCCTGTCCAGGTTGCCGGCCTTGTCCACCTTGAAGGCTTGGTCCACCAGCAGGCGCAGCTTTTCGTTGCTGCCCTCGGACCAGCGCTTGATGCATTCGTCGATGATCGTTTTGGCCAACGTCAAGCGCTGGTCGAACCCCAAAAATTTGTTGACCTTGATCTCCAGCTTGATGGTGTTGGAAAAATCGCTCAGGATCTTGTTGCCCTCGCTCGTTCGATGGTTCTCGTTGTATAGCCGGTCCATATCGGCAAGCAGTTTTTCCACCTCGGCAAACACCTCGCTTTTAAATTTTGCAAGCTGGTCGCTGAGTTGCTGTGCCCGGCGGGTCAACTTGCACACAACCCGGTCGCTCATCTTTTCAAACGGGTTGATATACTTGGCCGGTATCGCTTGGCCGGCGCCGTCGATCCACAATCCTTCTTCATTTTTAACCGCCATTACTGCCTCCTTTTTCATTTGCGCGACGGGCTCCGAAGATCCGGACCACGGCCTTGGTCCGTGCCCCCAGGTCGCCGGTCCGGTTCCGGGTAGGGTGCTGCAAGAGCCGTCGCAGATCTTTTCTCCGGGCAGGCTTTTTCTTTTCCCTGCCCAAGGGTTTATCGACCATGTCGCGGCTGTATACGGTCACGGCCATGCATAAAACGGTATCCACGATGATGATGATCTCCAGTTGTGTGCACCAGTATATGCCCATGATGCGATGGCACTCGCCGTTGGGGCTGGTCACCATCCGCCCGGTTTGCACCCGCACCGCGTTGGCCAGGTAGTTGCGCACCGCTTCAACCGTTGGGTAATTGCCGACCCGCTGCTGCCAGCGCCGGCAAAAATGCCGGGTCAATGTCAGGTTTCTCATAGGACGCCTCCTTGCCTAAAGGCCCATGATCACATCGGCCGTCACCAGGGATTCTCCCAGATCGGCTGCCGCGTTCATGGCCCGCACCATCAGGTTGTTGACCTTGAGCGGGTAGGCCTTGCTTGTGGATATACGGCCGTCGCTGATCATCATCAAATTCGATATGGCCGTGTAGGCGTCATCGGCCAGTACATCCGACGTTTTCTTTCCTATACGGGCAAACTTGTGTTCCAGGTAGCGCCGCACGTCCTTTCCCAGGCCCTCGATTTCGGCCGCCTCCACTCTGCGAATGACCTCCCGGATTTCCGGTTTCATATTCTCGTCCAGAATGTTTTTCAGCTCGGTTTGCCCGATCAGGATAATGCCGATCAGACGTTGGTAGCCGTTTTCCAACTCATAGATTTGCTTCAAGGATTTAAAGGCCGGCATGGTCAGCATGTGGGCCTCTTCGATGATCAGGACCTGCTTTGATCCGGACGCCGTCCGATTGCGCAACAGCCTTAAAGCCTGCCGGGTTTTTGCTTCCAAACTGCGTTTGGGGCTTTCCTCGGTGGTCAAATCCATAATGATGGCATCGGCTAAAGAGGCGGGAGTGATGCGCGCTTTGTCCATAATGACAGGATAGACAATGCGTATCCCCTCGTTTTGCAATTCATTGACCACCGCTTTGCGAATCGTTGATTTACCGGACCCCACACCGCCGTATACCGCCACGAATCCCTGGCGCCTAGCTGCATCCAGCATCATCTCCCGAATGAAAAGGTGGTCCTCGCTTAAATAAATATCTCTTGCGTCCCTGATGTCGTTTCTAAAAGGCGTAGCCACCAGGCCAAAAAGTTTACGGGCTTTTAACGTCAGCATCTCCTCATCCTTGTGTTTAGGTTCCAAATAGCTCGGATCACCTGGAATAATAGGCGGTTTCCGAAAAAGTTTTGACCTCAATTTCGCGCTGAAAAACGCGTCTTCCACATCGTCCCATATCGCCCCAATGCCACGCCGACCGGTCAGCAACGCCATGATCGCAGGATCGTTTTTCACCGCCCGCTCAATCTTGCATCGGCTGCTGGAGGATATGGGATAGCGCCTGTTGAGTACGTTATTTATCCCCTCGCGGGTCAGGCCGCAGGCTGTTGCAAAATCCTCCTGGCGCAGGCCGGCATTAAACAGCAATTGCTTCAGACGCAGCATTTTCTTCTCCCAAATCAGTGATTTCCAGCACGCCTTTATCGCGCACGATATCCAACAGTCGCTCCTTTTCACGCACCTCTATGGCGGTACCATAAACTCGGCGGATAGCCTGATTCAACTCTGGGGTGATCTGCGCCCCTTCCGCGCGCAATGCGTTTAAAAAAACCATTACGGGCGTCTTCTGTGTTGCCATTGCCGACTTGTCGATCTTGATCGGCGTTCCTCTGCGCGGCATGGGAACCGCAGCGACCTTGTCCGCATGATGGCCGTGCACAATCAATGTGCCTCCAAACGGCAGATCGTTTTTCTTCTGATCTTCACCATAGGCCAAATTTTCGTTGGCCTTGCGGACTTTTTGCACTGTCGTGTCCGGCTGGCGTTGGTATCCTTCTCCTATAACCTGCGCATTGGCTGCAAACCCGCCCTCCATGGTGCCTACCGGTGAGACAAGATATTGTGCGCCATTAAAAACAACGCCAACCTGTGGAAAATGATACGGACGCAGAATTACTTTGACCTTTTTACCTGGACAAATGCCCTCGATATGCTTCAGCCAATAGTTTTCCGCTCTAAAGGAGATCGTATTATCCTGGGCGACGGTGCGCTCAACCTCTGGTTCGGCGTAAAGATCCTGCAAAATGTCATCAGAGGGCAGATCGCGCAGATGCTCCTGGCGGATGTATTTCAGCCAGCAGTCAGTGCGCGTCATTTTGTGGCGCTTGTG
>JBFFHG010000512.1:0-3840 GCA_041557055.1 Desulfosarcinaceae bacterium | reverse complement strand
GCCCCGGTGGTGGATGATGACGGCCGACTGGTGGGCATCCTTTGTCAAAGCGATCTGGTGGCCCAGCATAAAAGACTGCCGGTTCCGACACTTCTGACATTACTGGACAGCTTCATTCAACTTACGCCTGGCAGAGAACTTGAAAAGCAGGCTCGTAAAATCGCCGCCATGACCGTGGGGGAGGCCATGACCCCAAAACCGGTGACCATTAAACCCGACACCGCCATCGAGACCATCGCCGCCCTCATGGTTGATAGCAATTTGCATACGCTTCCGGTGGAAAAAGAGGGGCAACTGGTCGGTGTCATCGGTAAGGAAGATGTGCTGCGAACCTTGCTTTCCCATACCAGCGGACATTAAACAGCCTAACCCGAACACGCCCAATACATATTCCTGAATGATCCTGTATCCCACAAAGTATCCTGCCGACAGGGCCCATACTCGGAATCGGTTCGGCAAGTTGGCCCGCAACATCATTATTGCTTTGCTGGTGGCGAGTGTTTTGATCCCGTTGCTCTTTCGCTGGATCGATCCGCCCACCAGTTCATTCATGCTGCAATATGCTTCAATACAAAGGCGGTTGAAATATCAATGGGTCTCTTGGGACCGCATATCACCTCATATGGCCACAGCCGTTGTGGCGGCAGAGGACCAGAAATTTCCGGATCACTGGGGATTCGATCTTGATGCCATCGGTGACGCCATGGAAGAAAACAAACGGCGGTCGCGACCGCGAGGCGCCAGCACCATCTCTCAGCAAGTTGCCAAGAATCTGTTTCTGTGGCCTGGCCGCAGCTATGTCCGCAAGGCTCTTGAGGCCTATTTTACCGTCCTGATTGAGATGCTCTGGCCGAAAAAGCGCATTCTGGAAGTTTACATGAATATCGCGGAGTTCGGGCCCGGTGTATTCGGTGTGGAGACAGCCAGCAGGGCCTACTTCCATAAACCCTCGTCTCGTCTGGGACCGTACGAGGCCTCCCTTTTGGCGGCCGTGCTTCCCAATCCACAACGGCTCAAGGCAGCCAGGCCCTCGAGTTATGTTCGACAGCGCGCTGCGGAAATCCGAAAGCAAATGGCGCAATTGGGCGGCACGGGCTACATCCGAGAACTATAGGGTGCCAGAGCAATATTTTTTCAATGGCATGTTTTGACACCACTTGTGCCATTTACAGTTTAGAAAAATCCATTTTATGCTTGACTATTGGATTTATTCTTTTTATAGAAAAACCATTCAAAACAGATCTCCCATTTTTTGCCGTATGGCCTGTTAGTTTCAAAATGGGGAAAAGATCCGGTCAAAAGTTTTTTACTCTATCGGGATAGCATTTTTGATGCATCCTTTTTTGGCGAAACATGCTTTTCATTCCTCTGTCCGGTTTTTCGCCAACCGACGATGATTTTTGAGGCGCTTTCAAAGCCTTAACTCGGGTTCAGGATCAGGCTGGGAAATTTTTTTATTTGTGGCAAAACATCTGCCATTGCCATTTTGATGATTGAACCCGTTGCCCCAATACCGGGGTCGAGCCCGGTGGGGGATTTTGAAACCATCGGCATACAACCTGAAATTCATTGTGCAGGTCTGTATGCATCAATTGGCCGCCGTCGGTTAATTCCATGATCGCGGCATAACTCTGGGCAACTCGAACGTTCGATGGAAAAGCAGCAATGAATCAAAGAAATTTTGCAGGTTTCACCCTCGTGGAAACCCTTATGGTTATAGCTATCATGTGCGCGGTTATCGTTAGCACACCATTCATGCTGCAATGGTTGAGGCAGCAGGGCGTTCGCCATGCTGCTGCGCAACTGCAGGCCGACCTTCAGTTGGCTCGGGTAATGGCGATCCGTCAGAAGCAAACATGCAAACTTCGGTTCAATACGCCGGGTATCAACCAATATATTAATACACTCAACGGCCGGCGAACAGATCTGCGCAGTTATCGCGGCGGGGTTCAATTCCTGAATCGTGGGCCGGACGGCAAGAAGATGGCTTCGGAAGTCAATTTCGACCGGCAAGGAATGTCCGGTTCGGTGTTACCGGCTGATATATTTCTCAGTGACGGCCAGGGACTGGCAACTTATCGTATCCGGATTTTACTTCCCGGAGGAATTTCCGTGTACTGCTGGAGCGCAAATCAATGGCATTAGGAGAACAACCATGCGCGTAAGATCATGCTTGCCACTGCAATCATCCGCCGGCAGCGGATACACCCTGATTGAATTGATGGTTGCCATGGTCGTGGCCTTGGTTGCAATTGGAGCAATCTATTCTGTTTATATCGTACAACAGCGATACTACCGCAATCAGCAACTGGGGCTGACGGTTCAGCAGAATCTCAGGGGGGCTTTGCTGATTATCGAACAGGAGCTTCGCATGGCGGGCTATGACCCCGAGGAGAGCGGCGAATTCGGCTTGGTGGACGTCCGGCGCTACGATGTGGTCAATAAAGATGAACTCAATCCGGACGGTGAACCGGTGCTGTATTACACCTGCGATGAGAATGAAGACGGCGCCCTGGATGATCGCAATGGTGGCAGAAATAGAGAGCACCCCAAATTCAGAATCAGCGACATACACAAAAACGGTCGGATCTGCCTTACCTGGGATAACGGCAGCGGGCGGCGCCCGATGGCTGAAAACATTCAATCCATTGGCTTTGCGTATGCCATCGACAGGGATAACGATGGATACCTCGATCGCTGGAATGGCGGTGTCCATCCTGTATGGGTTGTGGACAGCGATAACGACAATCTGCTCGATACCCATATCGATATTAACGATGACGGCCGGATCGATGTGCACGATGATATCAACGGCGATCATCGGATCGATGCTGCCGACGGCGGGCGGCTCAATTCCCAGGTTCCCCTCGATTGTGTCAAAGCGGTGCGGGTTTGGCTGCTGGCCATAACTTCCAGGCCGTTGCAGGGCAGGTGGGACAATCGCCCCCATGTGGTTGGAGATCGCATCATGCCTGCCCGTGATGATGGCAAGGCGGGCATGGTGATAGAAACCCTTGTAACATGCCGCAACTTATAAAAGGGGAATAGGGCGATGATTTCAAAACAACAGGCCAATCAGGCAGGAATGACTCTTTTGGAGACCATGATTGCTCTGCTGATTTTTTCAATCGGTATTATTGGGGTGGGTGCAATGCAGGTCGGCAGCATGCACATCAATACCAAGGCCCGCAAAGCAACATATGATACCGTGGCAGCCTCGGAATATTTAGAGGACATTCTCTCTCTGCCTTATGATGATCCCTTGCTATCGGACTCGGATAATGGATTCGAGCCATCAACCCCGGACCACGGCCCTTTTAAGATCGAATCCACGCTCTCGTCCATTGAGTGGGAGATCGACGATCAATTCCCCATACCCAACACCAAACGCATCCGCATCACGCTGCGTTTTGGCGGCAGCAAAGGTTCGATACAGCCATCTACCTGTGAATATGTCAAAATCAAGGGGCCTGTGTAATGTGAGAACTTCACCTGTAAACCAACCGATTTTTTTTTTTTAGACAAGCCGCGGAGGAGGACATGCTTGCCAGGTTAAGGAGAGAAAACGGAATGGCCACGGTGGTTGTTCTGCTGGTGATGATGGCCATTGCAGTATTGGGTGTGATGAGTATCAATACCAGTGTCGTCGAACTTAACATCGCCCGTAATGAGCGCGAGTTGCGGGAAATTTTCTATCTGGCGGAGAGTGCGGCCATGGAAGGGGTCCAGCGTTTGGTCGATATGCCGCAAGTCGATTTGGTAGAAAAACATCAGTACTGGCATCACAGTACAAGATCCAACGATTCGGAAACAATGGATTTTCAAGATCCGCTAGTATGG
>JBFFHG010000511.1:0-3853 GCA_041557055.1 Desulfosarcinaceae bacterium | reverse complement strand
GGCGGTAAAGGTGCGTGCGCCGGCGGTCGAGGCCCCCAACAGGGCGGCCATTGCCGAATGTTCACTTTCAACCTTGATAAATTCGGCATCCAGTTCGCCCCTGGCGCACAACTCGGACAACTCTTCCACGATGGAGGTCTGGGGGGTGATCGGATAGGCCGAGATGACATCGACCCCGCTGAGTTTCGCACCGTGCGAGACCGCATGGTTTCCTTTGATGACCTGTTTCAACTATACCTCCTCGTTGGCAATGGCGGTTTCTTCATTGAGCATGGTGATGGCGTGGCGCGGGCACTCGGCGGCGCATATGCCGCAGCCTTTGCAATAATCGTAATCGATGGTGTAGCCGAAATTCCCGTTGCCCTTTATCCGAACCGACATGTCCGGACAGAAAACCAGGCAGTTGTCGCATTCCGTGCACCGGCCGCAATGCAGGCAGCGCATGGCTTCCAGCCGCGCCATATCCGCGGTGAATGTCGATTGGTAGGGATGAAAAGAGAATTTGCGTTGCCCGCCGGTCTGGATCTCCGCCTTCAGGGGAACGGTTTTTCGGAAGTAGTCGAACACCAGGTTCTCCGGCTTGACGACGGCTTGCAGATTGTACGGGACCGGTTCTTGGGTATCCCATTTGTTGTAAGCGGAAAAGCTGAGACCCGGACCGTCACCGATGGTGATCTCTTCCAATACCTGTCGGAAATTCAGTCCCTTGCGTTCACAGTCCATGGCAATGGCGGCGCGCTTGCCTGCGGCTATGGCGTGGATGACCGTGTGGGGGGTGTCGATGATGTCGCCGCCGGCATACACTTTCTTACCGTATGAAGTTTCACGGGTTCGCAGCGCGTGATCAACCCCCAGGAATTTTTTCTTGACGACTGCTGTATCGTCCAGATAGCTGAAATCCGCACGCTCGCCAATGGCGCACAAGATTGCATCCGCGGGCATTTTGAATTCAAATCCTTTTTTTGTCATGGGGCGCCGGCGGCCGCTGTCATCCGGTTCCCCCAGCGCCATTTTGCAGCAGTGCAGCGTATCGATGGTGCCATCGGCGCGGATCTCGATGCGGATGGGTGCGGCCAAAAAGCGGAACCCGACCCCCTCCTCACGGGCAGCGGCGATCTCTTCATGGTGGGCCGGCATTTCATTTTCCGTCCGCCGGTATAAAACGGTTACTTCGGCGCCGAGGCGAACAGCGGTGCGGGCGGCATCGATGGCGGTATTGCCGCCCCCGATGACCACAGCACGGTTGCCCAGGGTTGGCGGCTGATCAGCGGCCACCCGTTTTAAAAAATCGAGTCCGCTCATGACGCGGTCACTGTCGGTTTCGCCGGGAATGCCCAGGGACAAACCGACGTGTACGCCGGTGCCCAGAAAGATGTGGTCATAGGCATCGCCAAGCTGCTTCATGGTGATCTCTCTGCCCACCGCCGTATGGGTACGGATCTCGATGCCCATTGCTTTCAGACCGGCGAACGCGTCGGCCACCATTTCACGGGGCAACCGGTAATCGGGGATTCCCATTCTTAAAATCCCTCCGGGTTCCGGCATTTTTTCATAAATGGTCACGTTGAAACCCAGCAGCCGTGCAAAGTAAGCCGCAGCCATACCCGCCGGCCCGGAGCCAATGACCGCCAACGTGCTGCCGTTGTAATCCGGCAAATGGGGATGGGGCGTTGCCGCCGGCATCTGGTCACCGATAAACCGTTCAATGTCATTGATCCGGACACTCTGGTCCAGGGCGTTGCGGTTGCAGGCCCTTTGGCAGAAACGAAAACATACCCGTCCCAAAATTGCCGGAAAGGGTTGCTCACGCTTCAAGTGCCAATAGGCGCTTTCATAGTCCCCCTGTTCCACATATTTGATCCAGGATTCGATGTTGTTACCGGCCGGACATCCCTGTTGGCAGGCCGGCACCTTGTTCTCGTATACGGGCTTAATGAATCGCCAACTGCCGGTTTTATTGTGCTCCATGGTTCCCACGGAACTGTGCATGGGGGTCAGGTCCCGCCATGACTTGAATTCAAATGGCTTTTCCGTATCGCGCAATTTCTCAGCTTTCATCCGTTCTCTTCCTTGGTTTTTATGCCGCTTTGCGACTGTTACCCGGACCGATGACCGATTGGAACGCCTGCCGGGCCGCCAGTTTGTTGTTCGCTTTCTTGACAGGAACGTATTCATCAATGGCGTGCTCAACAGCTTCAATGCCCAGAACTCCTGTTGCTCTGGCGAATGCACCGCAGATGGCGGTATTGACGATGGGGTTTGAGGCGGAACCCAGCTTGTGGTGGGCGGCGATGGCTGACGCATCCACGGTATAAATCCGAAAACGGGGGTCCATGAAGGCTTGGTAGAACCCGGGATGGCGGTTCGTATTGATCAGGATACTGCCGCTATGTTTCAAACCGTTGGCGATGCCTGCGGTCTCCACGAGGGACGCATCCAGAACCACCACATGATCGGGCTTGTAAATCTGATTGCGCAGGTTGATGGGGGCGTCATCCATTCGGCAAAAAGCCGTTACCGGCGCGCCTCTTCGTTCGACACCGAAGGATGGAAATGCCTGTACATATTTGCCTTCAATAAAAAAAGCGTGCGCCAGCACTTCGGAGCCGATGACCGCACCCTGGCCGCCGCGTCCATGAAATCGGATTTCTTGCATGCCCCCTCCTTTGGATAGCTGAAAATTAAGGATTATCGCTATATGTATTGACTTTTCAATCAGCAGCGGGTGTGTCTCCATGCTGCTAATATCGATGATCGGATTGGTTGTATGCAGATCAGTAAGAGCAAAGGACATGCCAGACAACCCGGCCGGTCCAGCTCCGGAAATACAACTGCTTTGAGGTGGACAAAAACAGTAGGGCGGCCATTTCTGTGAAAGCCCTTTTTCAGGGCGATTACAATTGTTGCAGGTCTTTTAATAAAGGGTTATAAAAGATATTGGGAGAGCGGATCATGTTGGAGGAGACACAACGACGTTGTGTCAATAAGTGCATTTAAGATGCAAATGTTTGCATGCAAAAAATTGCATGTTCGGGTGAAAAAAGATTCTGTTTTTATGTTATCCCCCCACCGGGACGTGACCGCCTTCCCCGGCTAACCGCCGGACACGTCGGAATTCTCTGCTTTCATCATTTACGCAGTGATGCATCCAACCCAAATCCAGGCGCCTGCTACGATAGGGTAAATTAATTTTTGCGCAAACCCTTGTATGGGTTGAGTTTTCAACTGTTACATTTTATCATGAAACCTCTGCGGGATCTCTGTTTCAACATCTCACGCTTCACTTCGCCTTTATAAACACGAATAGGTACAGGAGGTAACATGCCCAGACAATTAATTGATCTTTCAATCAGTATTGAACCTGACCTGCCAAGTGATCCTGAAATGATGATTCCTAAAATAGATTATATGGATCATGCTTTGGGAGCAGGCCAAATGGAAGAATTTTTTCCGGGACTAAAGAAAGAACAGCTACCTGAAGGGCTTGGGTGGGCATTGGAATTTGTCCATCTGACAACCCATTCCGGAACTCATCTGGATGCACCTTACCATTACCACCCCACAATGGACAATGGCAGAAAAGCCCTGACCATTGATCAGATACCTCTGGAATGGTGTTTTCAGGACGGCGTAATACTGGATTTCACCAATAAAAAAGATGGTGACCGTATATCAGCAGATGATATAGAAAGTTATCTGAATAAAATAGAATATTCCATAAAACCTTTGGATATCGTTCTTGTCATGACGGGTGCTGACAAATTATGGGGTAAACCCGAGTATCTTGTCAAGGGCCCCGGAATGACACGCGAATCCACGTTATATCTTATGGATCAGGGCGTAAAAGTTGTTG
>JBFFHG010000510.1:0-3853 GCA_041557055.1 Desulfosarcinaceae bacterium | reverse complement strand
GTAAACAGACCCGATCCTTACGTGCACCCCGGGTAAATTCCTCGGAGGGTGCCCCAATTCGGCGCTTGTTCAATACCCGCAAGGGGTTGATATCTTTTCGCCGTCTTTTTTATGCAACGATAGGGTTAAATTTAACTGTGAAACTTCAGTTGATAATATTCATGCATACAATTATAATGAAAAAATAACCGTTTTTCCAAAAGGGGAATAAATGTCGGGCATAAAGACTGAAAAATTGGCTGTGCTGATAGATGCGGATAATGCGCAACCGGCCATTGTCGAAGGGCTGCTGACGGAAATCGCAAAATATGGGACCGCCAATGTCAAGCGGATTTACGGCGATTGGACAATTCCGGGCTTAAAAGGGTGGAAAGAGGTTCTGTTGCAATATTCAATTCAGCCCATTCAGCAATTCAGGTACACCACAGGAAAAAACGCCACTGACAGCGCAATGATAATTGATGCAATGGATCTGCTTTATAGCAATAAGTTTGATGGATTTTGCATTGTATCCAGCGATAGTGATTTTACCAAGTTGGCATCAAGGATAAGGGAGGCCGGTCTGCTGGTTTATGGCTTTGGGGAGAGAAAAACGCCCGAACCTTTTGTTTCTGCATGTGATAAGTTCATATTCACGGAAGTCCTCCGATCCAAAGACGACGATACTGTTCGAATTAATTGTAAAACAGCTTCGGAATTAAAGCAGGATTCGAAGTTGGTCAATTTGTTGAGAAGCGCCGTGGAAAATTCTTCCGACGACAGTGGTTGGGCGCACCTGGCATCTGTCGGCAGTAGTATTGCCAAGCAGGCGCCGGAGTTCGATCCGCGAAATTATGGGTACAAAAAATTGGGTGAACTCATAGCCGCAACCAAGCTGTTTCAGATCGAGGCAAAAGAGATCGGCGACGGGCCTTCAAAGTCGTTATACCTCAAAGATATCAGAAAAAGATAAAGTTTTAACCGCTTAATTCCTTTTTTCCAAATTAGAGCCTCTGTTTAATGTGGTGTTGGAAGATGGCACTCCAATTGAAATTTACCCAAATGACAACAATTCCGATAATACAATCTATTTATCTATCAGGGATGAAGAGGAAAATCTGCTTATTGATAAAATTGTTCTGAATGATGGTAGTGAAATCTTGGTAAAACCCGATGAAAATGGAGTCTTTTCACTGAAAGTTAATGACATTGACTTTTTAATAGTAGGTGCACTAAATATAAATATTTTGGATAACTATTTATTATATTTAGAATTTACCATTTTTATTTGCAACGCACTTTTAGGGTGAAAGGTAATATAATTATTGGTTAAAGTCAATTTTCACGATTTAATAAAAAGGTTGGAAAATATATTCTTCAATAAAAAAGGGCTTAGCGGAATACGCTAAACCCTTGAATTTTATGGCGGGAGCGACGGGACTCGAACCCGCGACCTCCGGCGTGACAGGCCGGCGTTCTAACCAAACTGAACTACACCCCCGAAAATCAACTGTTTTTCAAAAAGCTGGTAGGCGGAACAGGGCTTGAACCTGTGACCCTCGGCTTGTAAGGCCGATGCTCTCCCAACTGAGCTACCCGCCCGCTTCCTTTAGCTCCTTTGGGGACCAAAAGAGCTGCCATTGCTAACAGTTCGTCTGTTTGATGTCAAGGGAAATTTGAAGGGGGGGGGGCAAATTCAGATCAGGCCGGTGAATACGCCGTGCTCCCTTAAAATATTGATTCCGATGAGCAGCAGGACCGAGGCGCCCAGGCCGTCGGCCAGGCGCCGCACACGGGCGGCTCTGGCGATGCGTTTGCCCAGGTGCAGGCCCGCGGTGGTGAAGACGCACGCCACCACGCCGATGATCGCCGCGGGCGTCCAGATGGAGACATTGATCATGGAGAGGCTGAGCCCCACGGCCAGGGCGTCCAGGCTGGTGGCCACCGAGAGCACAACCATGGTCAATCCCCTGGTGGGGTCTTTGGCGGTATTGTTGTCGTCTTCCTTTTTCAGGGCCTCGCGGAACATGCCCTGGGCCACGAATATCAACAGCCCAAAGGCGACCCAATGATCATAGTGGGCAATCATCTCCCGAACGGTCAGGCCGGCGCTCCAGCCGATGATCGGCATCAGGGCCTGGAAAAGGCCGAAGTGCCAGGCCAGCCTGAAGTTTTGGCGAAAGTCGATTTTACCGAGCGTCATGCCGGCGGCGATGGCCACGGCAAAGGCGTCCATGGCCAGTGCCACGGCGATGGCCATTATGTTGAACAGGGTCAAGATCCGATCCTTTAGCTAGGGGTTGTCTGATGTTTCTGCGCCATTGTTTGATCATACCAATGTTCATCGGTTGAAATCAAACGGTTATGTGGTTATGATAATCAATGGTATTAACCTTCAGACAAAGGATGGATTGCATGGATCCATGGGAAGAGAAGCTGTCATGTGCCTTGGCGTGCCATCGTTGCAATGCGGCTCTTGAACCGGATGCGCCGCGGATTTTATCGGTGTATGATCACGAGCCCGTTTGCATGGCCTGCAAGGGCGCGGAAGAGAAGCGTGACGATTATGAAACCGTGTCCCGCGAAGCCATTGGCTCCTGTATGGCGGATACCGAAGTCATGTACGGTGATCCGCGCGGGTACTGTTTCCATCATTTTTATCCTTTTACCTGTAAGTAAGGTGATCGAATCATGTTTGGGAAATAAGCGCCGTGTCGGTTGCCAATTCTAATGGAATTCTAACAAAATCCTAACAGGGCCCAAATCCCGCAAAGGCTATATTGCCTTTTTCAGAGCGCAATCCGGGCGTGACGGGTTGGCGGGTGAATTTTTGAGGCCGCTTCTATGGCCTCCGGCACAAGGTGAGGGCAGCGGCTCTTTTTGGCAAAACAGATATCTGACAGGTGTGACGTTACAGGATGAAATCGGCCCATGGATAAAGAGAAAATATTGGTGGTTGATGATGAGGAAGATATTCTCGAGCTGGTGCGCTATAACCTGAGCCGGGAGGGATATGCCGTAAAATGCGCTGTCAGCGGCGAAGATGCCTGGCGTATCATCAATGCAGAGGCTGTTGATCTGCTGGTTTTGGATTTGATGCTGCCGGGTATGGATGGCATGGAGTTGACCCGCCGCCTGAAAAGCGCGTCCCGGACCCAGGCGCTTCCCATTGTCATGCTTTCGGCCAAGGGGGAAGAGGCTGATATTGTTACAGGCCTCGAACTGGGCGCCGATGATTACATTGCCAAGCCTTTCAGCCCCAGGGTGCTTCTCGCCCGGGTCCGGTCGGTATTGCGGCGCCGGGTTCAAGCTCCGGTGGATCAGGAGGATGTGCTTCAGATTTATGAACTGGTCATCCATCCGGGCCGCCGCAGCGTTACCGTGAACGGCGCGTCCGTGGATTTGACCTACACCGAATTTCAGGTGCTGGCCTTTCTGGCCCGGCGTCCCGGATGGGTTTTTACCCGCACCCAGATTGTCGATGCCGTCAGGGGCGATGATTATCCGGTCACCGATCGCAGTGTGGATGTGCAGATTGTGGGATTGCGCAAAAAGATGGGAGCGGCCGGTCAATATATCGAGACCGTCAGGGGCGTGGGGTACCGTTTCAAAGAGAGGGCCGCTGTATAGCGGTATAAGCGGTCCATTTTGTCCGGCGATGGGACAAACGGTCCCGTCCATATCGCTTTGAAAGGATATTCCCGACGTGCAAAATCCCAAAAGGCTTATCTGGCAACTCTATCCTTCCTATTTGCTGATAACCCTTATCTCTCTTGTGGCCGTAGCGTGGTATGCCTCAAGCGCAATGCGTCTTTCTTCCGATGCAGGGTAGCGCATTAACGCCTTCACATTCTTGCGCTCATACTTCAAGGGC
>JBFFHG010000509.1:0-3858 GCA_041557055.1 Desulfosarcinaceae bacterium | reverse complement strand
GTTCATCTGGACCGCGCCAATCCATTTATGCAGAGGACTTTTAATTGACAACGACTTGCCTGGTATTGCGGCATCCGGTTTGCGCATAAGGAGATTTGAATCATGAATGGAATTCCATGGAGCGGTAATGTATAAGGATCACCAGCCGGGAGAGGCTGCGGCCGCGACGACGTGCGAAAGGAGCGGCGCTTCAGACGTGTTCGTGCATCACAGTGCGGTAATTGATGACGATGTGATTGTGGGCGCAGGGTCCAAGATCTGGCATTTTTGCCATATACTTACCCGGTCCCGAATCGGTGAGGGGTGCAATATCGGCCAGAACGTGGTTGTCGGACCGGACGTAACGATTGGCAAAAATTGTAAAATCCAGAACAATGTATCGGTTTATAAAGGCGTTACCCTGGAGGACGGTGTGTTTTGCGGGCCCTCCATGGTTTTTACCAATATCCACAATCCCCGTGCCGAAATTCGGAAAATGGACCAGGTCAGGCCCACTCTGGTGAAAAAAGGCGCCACCATTGGGGCCAATGCCACGATCGTGTGCGGCACCACCCTGGGATGCTATTGCTTTGTGGGTGCGGGCGCCGTGGTTACCCGCAATGTTAAAGATTACGCTCTGGTGGCCGGCAATCCGGCCAGGCAAATCGGCTGGGTCTGCCGGTGCGGCGAGCGGTTAGCTGAAAACCTCCGGTGCCCGGCTTGTGGCAAAATCTACCAACCGAGCAACGATGCCATTTCCATGGTTAAATAGAAAATGAAAATTCTTACAGTTATCGGCGCCCGCCCCCAATTCATCAAGGCAGCAATGGTCAGCCGCGCCATTGCAGCCCATAATCGCCAGAACGCAGAACCGCATATTGTCGAAGAGATTATCCATACGGGACAACATTATGACCGCAACATGAGTGCTATTTTTTTCGACCAGATGCAGATCCCCGAACCGGCGGTGAACCTGAACGCCGGAAGCGGTCTGCATGGCTGCATGACCGGGAGAATGCTGGAACAGATCGAAAAAGAAATAATCTCGCGAAAGCCTGACTGGGTGCTGGTTTATGGAGACACCAATTCAACCCTTGCCGGTGCCCTGGCGGCATCCAAGCTGCATGTGCCGATTGCCCATGTGGAGGCAGGGCTGCGATCGTTCAATAAGCGTATGCCCGAAGAGATCAATCGCATTCTGACCGATCATGTATCCGCTTTGCTGCTGTGTCCGACCAACGCCGCAATGGTCAACCTGGCCGGTGAAGGCATCACCCGCGGTGTGCGCCATGTGGGGGACGTCATGTTCGATGCCGCGATTGTCTTTGCAGAGATAGCCGGACGGGAATCAACCATACTGAGTGATTTGAACCTCGCCAGAAAGCAATATTTGCTGGCAACCGTCCACCGGGCTGAAAATACGGACAACCCGGAGCGGCTGAACAGCATTTTGAGAGCTTTTAATCAATTGGCAAATGATCAACCCGTTGTCTTTCCGGTGCACCCGCGCACGCGCATGAAACTGCCCGATTCCACACCGTTGTCGCCTGCCCTTCGGCTGGTCGGGCCGGTCACGTTCCTGGACATGGTGCAGTTGGAACAACATGCGCGCTGCATTCTGACCGATTCGGGCGGAGTGCAAAAAGAGGCCTGTTTTCACGGTGTTCCCTGCGTTACGTTGCGTGATGAAACCGAATGGGTGGAAACCGTCGAGGCCGGTTGGAATAAAGTGGCGGGCATTGATCCGGACGCGATCATTGCCGCGGTCAACAATCTGAGAAACGGTACCCCCATAAAAGAGTATGGTAGTGGAGACGCTTCCTCTCTGATTGTTTCGTTGCTCTGTTCAAATGATCTTGAATCCTGATTTTTGTTGAAGAGGGCGGCGGGCACCATGGTTGATATCTTTAAAATTACTATAACGAAAGACGGTAATATTTATGAGATCAACACATAATGCAAAAAGGGGTATGTGCCGGATGTCTCTTGCTTTATTCCTGCTGCTATGGATTTTTTCCGATGTGGGATATGCCGCCACCATCGACATCGGCAAAGGATTTTATGACCATGGGGTGGCGGCGCCGATCAGCAATCACCGCGGGATAGTCGCCACAGTTGACGGAAACGGACGCAACATCGTTCTGGTCTGGCTGTCGGATCATCGGGGCGGGTATGCATTGTTGCTGATTGATGCGCAGACCGGAAAAAGCGAGGCATACCCGATGCCTTTTGCAACCGGCGGATATTCTCCCTACGCATCCATACTATCCGGCAGAAACAGGTTCTATACCCATTTCAACAACTATTTTGTCGAATTTGATCCTGTGGCGCGGGCTTTTACCTTCCATCAAAAGACAGCCCCACAGATGGCCATGGGGATGACCGAAGATGACAATGGCGTAATATGGTCCATCACTTACCCGCAAAGCGGGGTCGTTTCGTATGATCCAAAGACACGCCAATTCAACGATTACGGGCATGTTCATGAAGAGAACTGGTCGCAATACCAGCGGTATGTCGCTGCGGACGCCAGCGGATGGATCTATTTCGGCATTGGCAATACGAAAAGTCACATCATCGGATTTGATCCCCGGATCGGCAAGGCCAAACCGATGATTAGGGAAGACGAGAGGGTTGATTTTGCAACAGGCTATACCTATCGCGCTGTGGATGGCAAAGTCTATGGTTCGCCAAGTAATGGTTTAACCTATTACGCGTTTTTTAATGGGCAAACCACAAAATTAGAGAAGAAGCCGAATATCGCCGAGGTTTATAAAACCGGCGGCAGTCAGGACCTTTTTCTGCAAAAGTTTCCGGACGGAAAGATACTTGTTTCATGTGATCTTACCAACCGAATCCTGAAAGTGGAAAATCCCGTCACCAAAACAATCACCGAGACTGAATTTACCTACAGCACCGACGGGCTGAACATAATGGGTCTGTCGATTGCGCCGAACCAAAAGATTTGCGGCGGCACCAGCGCGCCAATGCGTTTTTTCGCATTTGATCCGAGCAGTGACCAATGGTTGAATCGAGCGTGCTATGGGCAGTGGAATGCAATCGCCGCCCAGGGCGACTCTTTTTTTATCGGCGGCTATGGCTATGGTTTTTTACTGGAATGGAAACCTTTTCAAGAGTGGTTAAAAACAATAAAGGGCGATGTTAATTCCAATCCGGTCTTCCTGACCCAATCGCATCCCACAATCGACCGGCCCCACGAGCTTATCCCCTATCCCGACGGCAAGACAATGATTCTGGCGGGAACACCCGGATATGGGCGCACAGGAGGTGGCTTGCTGTTTTGGGACCGGAACACGAAGGAGCGCATACTGCTGGATCACAACAGCGTTTTACCCATGCACTCCACCATGAGTCTGGTGGTGCTGCCGGATGGAAAACTGCTCGGGGGGACAACCACGAGTCCGGGCACTGGAGGAGAGAAGATAGCCCAGGAGGCCGAACTCTATATCATGAACATGAGCACAAAGAAGATCGAATGGCACAAGCCCGTGATCCCGGGGGTACAGGCTTATATGGACATGTGCCTGGCTTCGAACGGCCTTGTATACGGTTTTGGCGATCGCAGGCGCTTCTTTGTTTTTGATCCGATAAAAAAAGAAGTGATCCACGAATCAAGTACCGAAGAACAATTCGGGCTTACTGTTTTTCATCAGGGACCCAGAATCTTTGTGCGGGGACTGAAAGATAAAATTTACGTGTTGTTCACCAAGGGCATCGCCAGAGTTGATCCGGACACTTATGGTATTGCCTGGACCGCCTTGTCTCCTGTTCCCATTGGTGTGGGCGGCGACCAGTGGCAACCCCCGGTTCTTTCTCGGGACCGACAGTGCCCCCCACCCGCAGCACGCGAAGGAGTGC
>JBFFHG010000508.1:0-3864 GCA_041557055.1 Desulfosarcinaceae bacterium | reverse complement strand
TTAAGGCCTCCTGAAGCTCCTGTTCGACATGTTTGCGGTCACTGATATCCGTGAGGAAGCCCTCGATGAAGGCCGGTCTCCCGGTTTCGTCGCATACCATGCGGGCGCTGACGGATACCCATATCTTTGCTTTGTCTCTGCGGTAGAACTGAACCTCAAATCCGAACGCCTCTTTATACGCCGAGATGATCTTGAGCAGCTTATCGCGGTCATTCGGATTTACGTAGAGCTGCTGCCTGACGTCGGTCACGTTTGAGATGAGTTTTTCGGCTGAGTCGTATCCCAGGATATGGGCGAAGGCCGGATTTGCGCTGAGGATGCGGCCGTCCAACGTGTTTTGAAAAAGTCCTTCAATGGCATGTTCAAAGATCCCCCGGTACTTTTCCTCGCTTTTCTTCAGGCCTTCCACAGAGTTTTTGAGCCTTTCGGCCATGAGATTGAATGTACGGGCCAGGGCGCCGATTTCATCATGGGATTTCACTTCGACGACCTGGTTCAGGTCGCCGCCGGCGATCTTTTCCGCGACCGCTCTCATCTGGCGGACTGGGCGCATGATCGTCCAGGTGATGAGGATTCCGATCATCACGACCAGCGCGGTAATGACGATACCGGCCAAGCCCATGATGCGGGTCATCCGGATCCGCCCGTCGCTCAGCAAGGTGCGGTAGGCATGCAGTTCGTCCACATACACGCTCGTTCCGATGACCCAGTCCCACGGCGCGTAATAGGCAAGGCGGGCAATCTTCCAGCGGGGTGACGGTTCTCCCGGGTTTTGCCAGCGATAACGCACGGTGGCCATCTCCCCTGGTTTGAGCGTCGTCGCCCTGGTGATGATTTCCTGGACGACATGGCGGCCGTCACTGTCCCTGCTCGACCAGATATCCTCACCGTCTCGCTCTCCTTTGCAGGAAATGACGTACCGCCCGCGGTCTTCCCCCCTGCCGCCCAAGACATAGACATAGCCTGTCTTGCCCACCCTGGTCTGGAGGATGGCGTGCCTCACCCGTGACGCTACGACTTGTTGCTTGATGCCGACATAGAGCATGCCCACCAGTTTGCCGCTCCTGTCTTTTACAGGCTCATAGGCTGTGAGGTACCACGCATTCACGACATAGGCGCGTCCATGGTAGGTGTTGCCCTTGAGAATGGTTGAAATCACCGGGTTGTCGGCGCCATCCGGATTGACAGCGGGGATGTAGGTCCCGATGGCCCGTTTGTTTTCCGTGGTCTTCACCGTGGTGGCGACGCGCAGCATATCGCCCCTTTCGTTCATGCGCTGAAAGAGAGTGGCGGTTTCCCCGACCAGCCGGGTGACTTGATCGACAATCGGGGTCTCGATGGCCGGGTTGGTGTTTTTACCGAGCCATGTCTTCCCGACAAGGAGCCTGGGCAGTTTTAACGCTTCAGATTTTTTCGTGAACTGGTTTATCACCGTCCAGTCTATGGTATCTTCTGACAGGCTCACACTGCCGGAACCGGCGAGAAGGTGCCTGGCAACATTGAGGTTGTAGTCAACCTGTAACTGGACAGCCTCGTTTTCAGTGCGGACCAGGTTGTATACCCCCTGGGTGATGTGATCGAGGTCGGCATTTATCAAAACTTCTACCTCGTTCTGGGCCAGTTCGTTGTACTGGCCGCTTTGCCATACGGCAAGGAATACGAGGGCGACTGCCGTAATCAAAACGCTGCTTGCGCCCATAAGGGCGACCTTGGCATTCAGACTCATTTTTTTCAGGGGATTGGACACGTGTTCGGGTGACGGTGATAATATGTTTTTTTCTGTGGCCTTACTCCTGAATTTTGTCATCAATTGTGCAACTCTCATTTTTCCAACCATATCTTACAAATAAACAGATTAAAACACGTATTTCCCATTTTTTCCGGGCTGCCTGCGCAGAATCGCGAATAGCCCGCTGCCATGGAAGGCCAGCATTTGACGCTGTCGGCGGCATCTTCGGGGTATGCGATTGCCCCTGTATCGTGTTCCCTTTAGCCTTGCCAAAAAACCAGGGGCATGCTAAAAGGCGCATGTTGAACATGTTGCTCATGTTGATGGTGCTTTTTACGGTCCACAGGTTTCAAATCAAATCCCGATATTAAGAATCAATAACCCGTTCAGGTTATGTAAGCGTGTCCGGCTTTATTATCAGAAATCCCACAAAACAGGAAAAAAGGAGGTTTAAACAATGCCTTACGATGCGACCAAGATGGCAGACTGGCAGATTTCCGAAGAGGCTGAAAAGAACATGCCGACCCCCGACCACTGGCGAGATAAACTCGGCCTGCAAGCAGATGAAATGCTTCCCATGGGGCGCCTGTCCAAGATCGACTTTCTGAAGGTGATCAACCGTCTCAAAGACAAACCTGACGGGAAATACATTGAAGTGACCGCCATCACGCCGACTCCTCTGGGCGAAGGCAAGAGCACCACCTCCGTGGGGCTGATGGAAGGCCTCGGCATGCGCGGTGTGAACGTGGGCGGCGCTCTGCGGCAACCCTCCGGCGGCCCCACCATGAACGTCAAGGGCACGGCAGCCGGCGGCGGCAACTCCCTGCTGATTCCCATGACCGAATTCTCCCTGGGGTTGACCGGCGACATCAATGACATCATGAACGCCCACAACCTGGGCATGGTCGCCATGA
Source organism: Desulfosarcinaceae bacterium (assembly GCA_041557055.1). GTDB lineage: Bacteria > Desulfobacterota > Desulfobacteria > Desulfobacterales > Desulfosarcinaceae > JARRKU01. The sequence continues at coordinate 1,221 of JBFFHG010000508.1, read as the reverse complement.
CCGCCCGTATGCAGCATGAGAGAAACTACAACGATGAACAACTGGCCCGCCTTACCGGCATGCGCCGCCTGGACATCAATCCCACCCGCGTGGAGTTCGGCTGGATCATCGACTTCTGTGCTCAGGCCCTGCGTAACATCGTGATTGGATTGGGCGGCCGCACCGACGGTTACACCATGCAGTCCAAGTTCGGCATTGCCGTGGGTTCCGAACTGATGGCGATTCTGGCCGTGGCCACCGATCTGGCCGATCTGAAAGAGCGCATCAATAACATCACCGTGGCTTTTGACAAGAGCGGCAAACCGGTGACCTGCCGCGATCTGGAAGTGGGCAACGCCATGGCGGCCTTTATGCGCAACACCATCAACCCCACCCTGATGAGCACCGCCGAATACCAGCCGTGCTTCGTGCATGCCGGCCCTTTTGCCAATATCGCCGTGGGGCAGAGTTCCATTATCGCCGACCGTGTGGGGCTGAAGTTGTTCGATTACCATGTCACCGAGTCCGGTTTCGCCGCCGACATCGGATTTGAAAAGTTCTGGAACGTCAAGTGCCGCTTCTCCGGCCTCAAACCCCATGTTTCCGTTTTGACATCCACCATCCGCGCCCTGAAGATGCACGGCGGCGGCCCCAAAGTGGTTGCCGGCAAGTCTCTTGACGAGGCCTACACCAAGGAGAACCTGGCGCTGGTGGAACAGGGCGTGGAGAACATGGTGCATATGATCGGCATCATCCGTAAAGCCGGCATTAACCCGGTGGTTTGCGTCAACCGTTTCTACACTGATACCGACGCCGAAGTGGCCATCGTCAAGAGGGCTGCCGAAGCCGCCGGGGCCCGCTGTGCCGAGTCCAAACACTGGGAAAAGGGTGGCGAAGGCGCTTTGGAGTTCGCCGATGCGGTCATTGACGCCTGCAACGAAAAGAACGATTTTAAATTCCTCTATCCGCTGGAGATGAAGCTGCGCGACCGCGTCGGTCTTATCGCCAAGGAGGTCTACGGCGCCGACGGCGTGGATTGGGCTCCGGAAGCCAACGCCAAGGCCGAGATGCTGGAAAACGATTCAAAATACGCCGATTTCGCCACCATGATGGTCAAGACCCATCTCTCCCTGAGCCACGACCCTGTCAAAAAGGGTGTTCCCAAAGGCTGGCGTCTGCCCATCCGTGACGTATTGATTTACTCGGGCGCCAAGTTTCTGTGTCCCTGCGCCGGTACCATCA
>JBFFHG010000507.1:0-3866 GCA_041557055.1 Desulfosarcinaceae bacterium | reverse complement strand
TATGTGTTTATTAATTCCTTGCCATCATGTGTTAAATATATTAGAGTACTTCGGCGATCACCAAGTGCCGCTGATCTTGCCAGAAATCCGCGTTTTTCCAATCCATCAATGATTCTTGTAATATTTGGTCGATCGTTCAGTATTGGATCTGCGAATTCTGATTGCGGCCGACCATTTTTTTCAGCTACTTGCAATAAAAGGCGCCATTGTTCAGGCGATAAATCTATTTGAGCCTTTTTAAAAAAATTTGATAGTTTTTGTCTTAAATGACGTGCGACAAGATAGATTAAATCTGAAGCTGTGGAACTTTGTTTGTATGTTTCATAAATTTGTTTTGCCATTATATAACTATTGCCTCATTAATTATTGCCTAAGCAACAAATTAGATGGGGTTTACACTAAAGTCAATAAAAATCGGCATGGGGGTACACCAGGGTCTCGGAAAGGCGCAAGCCCATGGAATAGGTTGCCAACAAAAAAACCGGTAGCGCAACTTTCGCGTGGCACCTATCATTTTTTCTTTTCAATTTCGTTGACGGGGAGAATATCAGGCAGTGAACGGAGCTTGGGGGCTTTGACGATATTTATCCACTGCCAGTTGCGGTTAATGACATGTTTTCAGAAAAACTGCAGACCATTGCGGTCAATTTTAACGGTACTCCAGGCATGGGACTTCACCAAGTCGGAAAAATATTTTTCTCGTTGTTTCAGAGTCAATTTGTCGGGGCAACAATCAAAATGCTCTCTGATTCTGCGCACAGCACGTGCGTAGGCCTCAATGGTCTTTTGCCTTGAAGCTTGAGCAAACGCAAATGACGTTGATAAAGTTTGTCAAATCGGTTCGTTTCGGCTTTCTTCATGGTATACCTCCCTTTGGTTTGATGGTGCCCGGAACTGGGTCACGCCGGGAGTTATACAATGATTTGAGATTTTTTTCCCCCGCGTAGCGGCTTCGTTCAACAAGGCAAAATAAGTGGTGCAAATGGAGCGCAGCGGGATTTTGCATTCGTGTTAATTGGGCTTGTTAGGTGTTCTCCATTTCGCGTACATAAAACCGATAAAACAACTAACGGCAGCCACAAGAAAATAATATAATTGATTTTGATCTTGGTGTTTTTTTAAATTATCATCTGTTAGTATCAGACCAATACCAAAAACAATAATTGACGATGATATGAAAGAGTGAGAAATATTTTGCTTTCTTTTACTTAGCACAAAAATAATTGTTAGCAGTATTATACCAGGATAAGTAAGAAGAGGAACCCAAAGAAACGGGCCAAACAATATAGTCAATAAAAATTCATTCGGTTTATTCACAACTATGCAGAAATATACAACAAGGATCAATAAATATATAAACATCCCACTTAAACCGCTTTTCATGTATTTATTCATATTGATTGAACCTTTTATAAGAGATCAAGGTGTTAATTATCCGATCCGTCATTAATATCATAACTGTCTGATAAGTCAAAAATCGATCATATTTCACATCATGTCATTCTTTGGGGCAAACGGCAATAACCCCATCTCCGCATCACTCGGGCAGGATGAGATCAATGGTTTTTTCAGAAAGCTATCCAAGCAAAAAGAGGATTGGCAGGTTGATCAGGCTCGCATGGCCGTTCACCTGTATGACTTTCATAAAAGTCGGAGCGAGCAAGGCCGCAAAGATGCGGCGCCGGCAGCCGGGTAATGGACTGTATTGAAAAACGATATGGCCAAGATCATGCGGCTTAAGCACCTTTTTGAAAGACAACGGCTGATTGTGTTATGGCAGGAAAAGGGGACAATGATCACCCGACGCTGTTGCCCGGATGTCTGGCTGATAAAATCAAGGTTCAGATGGAACACTCCAGCCAATTGTTTGAACACGACCGGCGTAACCAGGTGCCTGGTGTGGAGCTGCCCTTCGCCTTTGAACGTAAACCCTATAGTTGCATAAAAAAAAATGGTGAAGAGATATCAGCCCCTTGCGGGTATTGAACGAGCGCTGAATCGGGGCACCATCCGAGGGATTTGCCCATGGTGCACGTATGGATCGGGTCTGTTTCAGGCCATCTTTTTTCCCCTGCGGCAAAGCCGCAGGGCGTAAAATTCCGTGTTGCCGGGGGGGCGCGGTAGATTACGACGGCGTCACCCTCGGCGCCTTGACTCTGAAGCCCTCCGTCTTTTGTAACGACAGGGTATATTTACGCGCGAATATGGGGGGTACCCGAACCTCGCAGCTTTTTTCGGTTTTTCCTGTGCCCCTGTTGAGAGCCCGGCTTGCTTCGAGGGATTTGTTAAATCGCCGGACAAGGCGTTCTGTGACCCATCCTGAACTCGGGTACCGAAGGGTGGACCACAGATCGACAAATTCATTCCGTTGGGCGTATCGCTTCATGATCGACGCCTTTGCTCCAGCTATTGGTTTTTAATTTGCCGGCAGGGGAGTGTGGTGTCCCTTTGCCGTCAGGGGCACTTGATCTAAAAAGAAATATAAGATAAGACGAATCATAAGACAAATGAATTGATTTTATATATAGCATAAATATTGGTGATGAATATGGAACTTCCCATTGGCCTGCTTCGAACCTTCTTGGCCGTGACTGAAGCCGGCAGCTTCACCCGCGCCGGAGAGGTGCTGCACATCACCCAGTCCGCCGTGAGCATGCAGATGAAGCGGCTGGAGGAGGTGGTGGGGCGCCCCCTGTTTCAGAAAAACGGCCGGTCCTTTCATCTGGCCTCCGCCGGTGAAACTTTACTGGAACACGCCTTCCGGATCCTTTCGGCGCATAACGAAGCGGTGGCGGCATTTTCGAACCCGGACCTGTTCGGCAGCGTCAGTTTCGGCTGTGCAGAGGATTACGCGTCGCGTTTCCTCCCCGCAGTGTTATCCGGTTTTCGAAAAACCTACCCCTGCATCCGGGTAGATATCAAAAGCTCACCCGGCCATGAACTCCACGAATTGCTGAAGCGCGATGAACTGGATTTATGTCTGCTGGAAGGCATTGCAGCGGGCGGCCGGGTGGTGCACCGGGAGCCGGTGGTTTGGGCGACCTCCCGCAGGACAGCGGTTCACAACATGGAGTCGCTGCCGCTGGCTGTTTACCCCGAGGGATGCGTGTATCGCAAATGGGCTTTGGAGGCGCTGCAAAAGATGGAAAAACGGTACTGGATCGCTTTTGTCAGCCCAAGCACCTCCAGCATTCTGGCGGCGGTGAAAGCGGGGTTGGCCGTGGCTCCCGTGGGGACCGGTTCGCTGGATGATGCGCTTCGCGTTTTGGGACCGGAAAACGGGTTTCCCCTTTTGCCGGTTTCCGAAGTGAGCCTCCATCAATCGCCGTCCGCCAAAAACGAACTGGTGGCCTGCTTTGCAAATTACGTGGTCCAGTCGTTTCGCAAGATGGTGCCGTGAGTTGGGTTTCTATCCTGATCGGCGCGCCTGTGCAAGATCGAAATGGGTTGCAGCCGGCATCGGGAAGCGTTACATTCCACATTCAAATTGATTGCAGGGGCAACCGGCGATGGCCGGGAAACGGCCGCCGGGCCAATGGATAAACAAATTCAGGAGCGGTGCATGCATTACGAAGGCAATATCATTCGTCCCCCCAGCGAGGCCAATTCCATTTTATTGCAGGTTACCGTGGGTTGCTCCCACAACAAGTGCGCCTTTTGCGGCACATATAAGGGCGAGCGATTCAAAATCAAGTCCGATGACATCATCATGGCGGATATCGAATTCGCCGCCCGGTATTGCCAGCGCCAGCGCCGGGTCTTTCTGTGCGACGGCGATGCCCTGATCCTTCCCCAGAGAAGAGTGTTGAGGATTTTGGAGGCCGTGAAAAACAGATTGCCCTGGGTGACCCGGGTGGGGGCCTATG
>JBFFHG010000506.1:0-3877 GCA_041557055.1 Desulfosarcinaceae bacterium | reverse complement strand
CGTAGACTTATCCCTATGGTCAAACAGGCTGCATCAGGCCCTTTTCTGCAAAACCAAAGTATTTGTTGTCTCCGATGATGATATGATCAAAAAATTGCATGCCCCCGGCATGGGTTATGTCTTTAAGTTTTTTTGTAAACGCCTCATCCTGAGCGCTCGGCGTTGGACCTCCTGAAGGATGATTATGAATTCTCTTTTTACGATAACGAATCGTAATCTCTTTGATGTATGAATATTGATTCTTATTTGTCATGGTTTCCCTTTGCGTTTTATGAAATCCACAACTCCGGCGTTATTCCTGAAAATACAGGACTCCGTGTCGCAAAAACAGACACATCGACACTATCCCACAAAAAGCTGGCTTGTCAAAACCTGATATCCCAAATGTCCTTTTGCGCTGTTCCGGCCGAGGTAAATATTCGTACCAGGCGGAAACTTTACGGCAAGGAAAGCGGGTGCGCCCTGCCGGGCGCACAAAACAAAAAGCCCTTGAAAATCAAGGGCTTTGTTTTTTAGTGGTGGCGATGCAGGGACTTGAACCCCGGACACTGCGGATATGAGCCGCATGCTCTAACCAGCTGAGCTACATCGCCGGATTGCGTCCGCCGGACAGGCGTTACGCGACAAACGGCTCTCTTAACAGCCCACACACATCAAGTCAAGATGAAACTTGATCTATTTCAATTTTACAGAATCCACCAATTCAACCGCGAATTCGTCAAGATCATCCGGCAAATCTGAAAAGAGCACCATGAAAGGCAACGCCTGACCGGGCTTGGCGACAATTCCCGCATCCTGAGTCGGCGGCGTCTTCAGCCGTTGCTTCAGTTGGGTCAGCGCCTGACTGGCCAGTTCCTGATCGCTGATCATCACACCGGCACTGGTCTGCTCGGTTTTGGCCAGCACCTTTCCCTTTGTAAAAAGCTTGCCTTGCAAACGAATCATCTTGCAGGGCACGGTGTAGCCGTTGCGGACCTTTCCGGTCACCACAAAAATGCGTCCTGCATTTTCGTTTTCGATGAATTTGCTGTTGATCTCAAGCGTCGACAGTCTTGCGATATTCTTGGGGTCCTTGGGCGTCTTGTTGATATAGTCGCTCAAATAGGGAATTTGAATATCGTTTTTGATCACATAGTCATATCCCAAATATCCGCCGCCGCCCAACAGCGCCAAAATCAGAATAACGATCAGGGATTTGCCGGCTCCCTTTTTCTTGCGAACCGGAGCAGGTTGACCGACTTTTTTCGCCTCTGCGGGCCGGGGGGCAAAGGCTTCTTCTATGAGATCATCATCGCCGCTTTCAGCCCCGGTTGCCCTTGGATCTTCATTAAAATCCGTTGTTGTTTTGCTCACCGCCAGGGTCTCCGCCCCGCTCATGGCGATGGGTTGCTCATCATCTTCTTCAATCTGGAATTCGAGTTCTATATCACCGCCATCAATGATTTCGGCTTCAGCGGCCGGTCTCTCTTCTTCAACGGAGAAATCAAGATCGGAAAGATCGATTTCATCCGACTCATCCTCCAAAATTCCGCCCTGGGTGGCCGAGGCTTCGCTCTCCAATTCAAGCTTCAGCTCCAACTCATCGCCTTGATCTTCTTCTATCCCGTCGTCATGGGGTTCAATGTCCAGTTCAAGCTCTTCATCAATATCCAGGTCCGTATCCATACCATCGTCGGCAGAATCCAAAGCGTCTTCAATATCCGATAAATCTATCTCTTCATCATGCTCCAACCCAAGGTCATCATCAGCGGCATCGTCGATCCACTTTTCACCGCCACCCTCCAGATCCAATTCCAGGTCACCAACCGGTCCTCCGCCTGTTTCAGGAACCAGGGTATCGTCTTCGAGCATCTTCTCAATGTCGGACAGATCGAGTTCTTCATCATCTTCTTCAACGGCGTCTTGGCTTTGCCGTGCGGCAGTCTCCTGGGATACCGGTTTATCTTCAAACTCGGCATCAAGCTCAAATTCAAGCGCCTCCAATTCGCCCAAATCCTCGTCCGCCTTCCCATCCAACGCCAACTCAAGCGCCGGTTCTTCATCCGGCGTCTTTTCAAACCCGTCATCCAGGGATAGTTCGGATTCTTCCATTTCGGACGTATCCGCCTGATCGTCGGCTTCATCGAGAAGGGCGTCAAATCCGCCCAAGTCAAGATCGTCGCTCTCCAGCGCGGCAGCGCCCGCTTCGGTTTTGGATTCGATCTCTTTTTCAAGTTGAAGAGGCGATTCTTCATCAAGAGACAATTCCAGCTCTTCCAGGGATGGGTCTCGCGTTTCGGCATTTTCATCTTCAGCCAGAATATCGTCGAATCCGCTGAGATCGAGATCATCACCGGCTATCTCCGGAGCCGCCCCGGCCGGTGGTGTGTTTTCGCCGTCTTTTGCCAGCTCAAGGGCCGGTTCTTCGTCGAATTCCAACGACTGATCTTCGTCCAGTGAAAAGGCGATCTCATCGGTTTCGGATTTTTCATCCAGAATGCCGTCCAGGTCGCTCAGGTCCAATTTATCATCCGTTTTGGCGCCGGTCTTTAGATCGTCATCAGGCGTCGCCTCCGGTTCCAGGGCCGACGCCTGATCCAATGGGACATCCTCCCCATCATCCAGCGAAAGCGCCATCTCTTCGATTTCAGGCTCGGCTGCGGACGCCGACACCGCTTCATCCTCCTCCAAAAGGGTATCGAGATCGCTTATGTCAAATTCATCCGCGGCCTCCACGGGTTCATCCCGGCTGACTTGCGAGGCGCTATCGACCGCACCGGGCGCCGGTTCCTGCTCTTTCTCATCCGGCGGCGGGATCTCCTCCGCCAAATCCATATCAAAATCCAGCGACAACTCTTCGTCGACAGCGTCGATGGACGGCTGCATTTCATCCTGAACATCTTCGGGCTTGCTTAATACGTCCTCGAAGTCATCAAGGACCATATCGATGTCTTCAGCAAGGCTGCCTTCATCCAAATCCGCCTCTTGAATTTGTTGTTGAGCATCCGCCTTGAAATCGGAGTCCATATCCAGGTCGAAGTTCATGTCCAATTCGTCCTGGGGCGCCTTATCTTCATCTTCGGTGATTGTTTCCCGAGTATCAGATAGTTGGCCCGGCGCCAATTCAAAATCCATATCAAGATCAAGGACCTCATCCACATCAGGATCTTCAGCTTGCCGCTCGGGCGCCTGGATTTCAATATCGCTCAACGGTTCCTCATCCAGTTTAAGCGCGGCTTCAAAATCCAAATCAAGATCGGATTCGTCCAATTCCGCGCCGCCGGCTTTGTCACCCGAGCCATCACCGTTGGTGTCGTATAACCCTGCAAGCGCTTCCGATCGATCCTGCTCCAAAATTGAATCGAGTTCGGCCAGATCGATACCATCGAGTTCCTGGTCAAAGGTATCCTGGGAGGGCCATGGCGGGGATTCCGGTTCGGTCTGGGGCAAAGCGCCGGTCATTGCAGCTGAATACATTTCACCAGGTTCGACTGAAGCGGGCGGAACAGCGACAAACAAGTGGCCGCACTGAGAACAGCGAACCTTGGATCCGGTGGGTTTTAAACGCTTTTCATCCAGACGAAACATGGTGTTGCATTGCTCACAAGTAATATACATGGCACACCTTTGGTAAATTACAATTTCAAAGTAAATATTCCCGGTAAATTCCGATACGCTTCGGCATAGTCCAAGCCATAGCCCACCAGGAAGCCTTGATCAATTTTGTGGCACACATAGTCCGGCTTTATGTTGTTTTGACGCCTTTCAGCCTTATCGATCAGCGTACAGACCTTGATGGTTCGTGGTTGGCGCGCCTGTAAATGCTGAACCAAATGCGCCAACGTCAACCCGGTATCGAGTATATCGTCAACAATAAGAATATCTTTACCCCGAATAT
>JBFFHG010000505.1:0-3878 GCA_041557055.1 Desulfosarcinaceae bacterium | reverse complement strand
CACATAATATTCATGGTTGCCGGTAACGGCGAATTTCCCCATAGCGGCACTGATACTGCGAAATCGGGCGGCCACGGCCAGGGAGGCCGGAACGCGCCCGTCAATCAAATCCCCGGTGCAGACCAGAATATCGGGCCGGGCCTGTTCAATGGCCTTGATCATCGGTTCGATCCGTCCGGGATAGAGCATGGGGCCGAGGTGAACGTCGGAGAGTTGAACGATTCGAACCGTGTCTGCGCCGGGCGGTATTTTTGAACTGTGAAGGGTCACCCTCTCAATGGAAATCCGGTAGGCCTCCACAGCGCCGTATGCCATCAGGCAAAGGGTTGCGGCCACCGCAAGGCCGACGCTCTGGCGCCTGGAAAGCATCATGGCGGTCCAGTCAGCCCCTGCCAGCCGTTGTCCCGCTCCGGCCAGCAAATGATACCCGTCCAGGGGCAATGCCAGACACACGAAAATAAAAACAAACCCCATCCACAAAAAACCGGCCCAGCCCAGGATAACCGCCGGCAGCCAATATCCCTGAGCCTCCAGCAACCGGGCATTGATGGGTGCCAGCATTAGAAACACAAGGATTACAAACAGCAGAACGTAATGGACCCCTTCCAGGTAAAAGGCCCGACGCCATTTAATCAGCAAATAGAGATGGGCGGCACCGTAGATACACAGATAAAGGGCGAGGAAGATGATTAAATGGCTCATGAAGATAGCTTTCCCTTAAACGAATTGATCTGAATAAAATACGAAACGATCTGAAATGCAATCAGTTTTCCGGGACGGTATGGGTTGCGGATTTCGTAAACTCCCGTAAAACGGTTGTGGCGTATGCGCCCGAAGGCAGCGTAAAGGTAAACAAAAGCCCCTCCGCGGCCGGCGCTATGGCCAGGTCATCCATATTCAAAATTGCAGGCCGGCGGGAACCCGGAGCTCGCAGGGGCTTAAAGATGGCCCGGTCCAGGCCGAAGCGCTGCAACACGCGATTTTCATAATCAGCGGCCGGGCCGGCGGCGGCCATCATTTTATGGCCGTAAATCGGGCCGGTATAGGAGATCCGTCGCGCCTCAAAGCGCAGGGTCGCTTCGGCCAGGTCCTCTGCAATGAAAAGACCGCCGGTATCGGTTTTGCGGGCAACGTCGCCTTGAAGCAGGGTGTTGAATTGCCCGCGTTGAATACGTTCGATAAGCCAGCAGTTGTATAAAGCGCTTTGCAACACGGAGACCATGAAGGCATCCTTTTTGCCGTGGGCTTTACCGCGTTTGAGAAGGGCCACAGCTCTGTCCAGATTGCCATAGGCGGCGCCAAAGCGCTGCTCCCCGTAATAATTGGGCACCCCGCTGCGCTTCAAAGCGGCCGCAATGGTTTCGGCACGCTTCACGGTGTTGGGTTCGACCCGGGAGAGCACGATACGAAACCGGTTGGCGGCCACATGTCCGATTTTCAGCTTATTTCGATGGCGATCAAGGCGGATGATCTCGAACGGCAGCGCGTCGATCCGTGTTTCGACCTCTTTGAGAGGCACGCCCACGGGCAATCGCAATGAAAAAGTCTGGGTGGTGACGGCATTTTTATCCTTACGGCCGCCCCAGCCGACATCGGGTCCCCTGACGCTGAAAAGATCACCCAGCGCTGTGGCCGCATCAGCAGTATTCCATCCGGCGCGCCGCACCGTAACAAACACATGCTCCCCCTCACCGCAAGGTGAATAGGGCAAAACCTCCTCCACCTGAAAATGTTCCGGCACCGCCTTGATGACGCCGCCGACGCCCGGCAGGGTCGCGGTGATAAAAGGCGCATGGGACAATACCGGTTTGAAGTCCGCCGCACGTATAAAAGAGGTTGTATCCATCATCCGTTTCCAGGTTTGATGTTAATGCCACAGAGTTCAAAACAGATACCGGCGTTGCTCGGCCTAATTGATCCCCAACCGTTCCAGCCGGTATCGCAGGGTAGGGCGGGTCAGCCGCAGCAGCCGGGCGGCTTTGGAGACATTCTGTTTGGCCGTGACCATGGCCATCCGCACCAGACGGTTTTCCAGATCCTCCAGATCGATGCCGTTCTCTCCAATTAAAAAGGCGGCTATTTGATCCATGGTCATCTCATCCAGATGGGCTTCGGGCGACTCGTGCAGAATAAGATGCCGGCTGCTGATCTGGTCCTCTTTGCACAAAATCATGGCCCGCTCAATGACATTTTTCAGTTCGCGGATATTGCCGCTCCAGTGATGCTCTTTGAGCGTTTTAAGCGCCGAGGGCGTCAACTGGGCTGTTTTGCGTCCAAAGGCCTGGCTGAATCTCTGAATAAAGGAGTTGGCCAACAGAACCGTGTCGTCCCGCCGTTCCCGCAACGGCGGGATGTGAATGGGAAAGACATGGATACGATAATAGAGGTCGTGGCGAAATTGTTTTTCTTCCACCATCTTTTTAAGGTTGCGATTGGTGGCGGCCACAACGCGAACGTCCGCCTGGATCGCGCGGGAACCGCCCAGGCGCTCAAAAGACTGCCCTTCCAACACCCGCAGCAGTTTGGCTTGCACCTCCGGCCCCATGTCGCCGATCTCATCCAAAAAAAGCGTTCCGCCGGAAGCCAGTTCAAATTTGCCCTTTTGTTGCCGCTCGGCACCGGTAAAAGCCCCTTTTTCGTATCCGAACAGTTCGGCTTCCAGCAAGGTGGCGGGAATGGCGGCGCAGTTGACCGGCAAAAACGGACCGCCGGCCCGATGGCTGTTATAATGAATGGCGCGGCTGAGCAGCTCTTTGCCGGTGCCGCTTTCACCGGTGATCAGCACGGTCGTATCGGTGCGGGCAACCTCTCCGGCAAGCCTTAACACCTCGCAAATTTGAGGGGAGTTGCCGATAATATTGTCGAATTTGTATTTGTTCTCGATTTCCTGCCGCAAATACCGCAATTCGGAGGTCAACCGGCTGATGTGCAGCGCTTTTTTGACGCATTCCAGCAACCGCTCCTCCTTAAACGGCTTGGTGACATAATCAAAAGCGCCTTGCTGGATGGCGCTCACCGCGTTATCAATGGAGCCGAAGGCGGTTATGACAATCACCGGCAATTCAGGCGCCCGCTCCTTGATGTGGGATAGAACCGCCATTCCGTTTGAGTTGGGCAGCTTCAGGTCCGTAATCACCAGGTCAAAGCGGTCGCTCTCAAAAGCCTCAACAGCCTGATGCCCGTCGGCGGCTTCGACAAATTCAAGGGGCAGGTCGCTGAGCAACATGGTGATCACCCGCCGCATGCGGGCCTCGTCCTCAACAATGAGTACTCTGGATGCTATTTTCATGATTTATCGACACATGGAAATTTAAGGGTAAAGGTTGTTCCCCGGTTGATATGACTGACAACCCGGATCCGGGCCCGGTGGAGTTTTAGAATCTGGTGAACGATGGAGAGCCCCAGGCCGATGCCGTCGGTGCGAAAACTGACAAAAGGTTCAAAGATCTTTTCGGTTTGCCCCTCTGCAATGCCGCTGCCGCTATCGGTGATGCGAATCACCAGTTCACGGACCGGATCACAAATCCGATTGGTCCCGAATGATTCTTCTTCCCTGTCCTGCTTGAAATGATACGCCGCTTCAACGGTCAGATCGCCCCCTTCAGCCATGGCTTGCAAGGCGTTGATCAAAATATTCCAGAATACCTGTCGAATTTGGTCTCTATCCGCATGGCAGTATAAATGTTCCGGGGAAAGGTCTTTTACAATTTGAATGCCCTTGGCAACCATCTGGCCCTGCACCGCAACAAGCGTTTCATCCAATAACTGAACCATGTCGATCGCTGAAAAACTCGGCGGCGCCGGTTTTGAAAAAGCCAAAAAAGCTCTCAAGGTTTTATCCAGCCGTTCAATCTCCTCGATGATGAAACGGGCCGCCT
>JBFFHG010000504.1:0-3878 GCA_041557055.1 Desulfosarcinaceae bacterium | reverse complement strand
TCCCGGTTTTTAGGGTCCCGGAATTTTGAAGTCACCGCCTTGCAGGAGGGCGCTGATTTTAAAATCAGCGCCCTCCTGCAAGGCGGTGACTTCAAAATTCCGGGACCCTAAAAACCGGGAGACATTCTCCCTGGCGGCTTCATTATCCACCATGACTTCCAGGAGATTGAGATTATCCTTTTCAACCGCATTTTTTACCATCAATACCGGTGCCGGACAAGTCAGGCCTCTGGCATCAAGCATATTTGTCATTTTTTGCGTTCCTTTTTCAGGTAATGGTGATCATTCCTTTTTCGCGGGCATCGACTTGACCGATGATGGCGGCCTTCTCCACTCCCGCGTCGATCAATCGGTTTTTCAATTCAACGGCGTTTTTTGCGGCACATCCGATCAACAGTCCCCCGGATGTTTGGGGATCAAAAAGCACATCCCGCAAAATGGGATCGATTGCGGTCCCCGGTTTGACCATACGCTGGCGAAAGGTTCGGTTGCGGTGGGCGCCGGCCGGGACAAAACCCATGGCCGCAAATTCAAAGGCTTCGGGCAAAACCGGCACGGCACGGCTTTCAATGGTGACGCCGATTTCGGTGCTGAAAACCATTTCCGCCAGGTGGCCCAGCAGACCGAATCCGGTGACATCCGTGCAGGCCGACACCGGAAACGATTTCATGGTTTCCGCTGCGGTTTTGTTCAATTCGGCCATCTGCGCCGTCACCCTGGCGATGGTTTCGGGTGACGCCAATCCGCCTTTCACCGCTGTGTTGATGATGCCGGTGCCCAGGGGTTTGGTCAGAATCAGCGCATCGCCCGGTCGCAATCCTCTATTGGTATAGATCTTTTGGGGATGCACGAATCCGGTCACCGCCAGACCGTATTTGAATTCCCGGTCCTCAATGCTGTGGCCGCCGATCAGAACGGTTTGTGCTTCGTTGAGTTTTTCAATCCCTCCGGCCAGAACCGCCCGCAAAATTTCCCGGCCAAGTTTTTTCATGGGGTAAGCCACTATATTCATGGCGGTTTTAGGGATACCGCCCATGGCATAAACGTCGGACAAGGCATTGTCGGCGGCGATGCGGCCGAAATCGAACGGGTCATCGACAATGGGCGTAAAAAAGTCCACGGTCTGGACGATCGCCAGATCCTCGCTGATTTGATAGACGCCGGCATCATCAACTGTGTTCAAACCGACCAATACGTTTCTATTCGTGGGAAATTCCAGCCCACAGAGTGCCTGATCCAGGTCCCCCGGCGAAATTTTGGCCGCGCAACCGGCGCCTGTCACAGTCTCGGTGAGTCGGATTTTTTTGATATCTCCCATGGCGGTCTCCCTTTCCAGGCCCTCTGATGTCGCCACGTTGGGGCCGGGTCATGATCCATCAAAAGGGCAGGTCAGCTCATTTGAATGGTATATATGCTTTTTGTTGCAGAACGGGCAGGGATCGGTCAACACTATTTTAGCGTCCAGGATCTTGTTCCCGCTGGTATCGGTTTTCACCCCTTGGTACTCAGTGATTTGAAAATGCCTGCTGCTGAAAGATTTTTGTGTTTCCGGGCATACAAACAGGAATTCCATTGTCTGTTCTCCCCAAGGACGGACGGTTTATCACAGCATTTCCAGGTAGGCTTCGATGCGCACCCGCAGTTGTTCGGTGTCGCTTTCGGCATAGTCGGTTTCCAGGTGCAGGGTGGGAACCCCCAATGATTTTTGAACAAACGCATTCACGTTGTAGGCCTCCACGTTATAGGTGTGGCAAGCCTGCCAGGTGAGATCGATGACGCCGTCCACGGAAAATCCCCGGATCATCTCCTCAAGAAGATCGAAACGGCCGGGGTTGGGGCTCATCACCGAGCAGGGCGTGGCAAGGTACTGGTCGGCCAGGGCATCCATGGGGTCCTTGTCTTCGGCCACCCAAAAGGCCTGTTTGTAGCCGGAGCAGTTTTCAAAAGCGACCACCTGGGCGCCGCTTTGTTCCACGATTTTAACCACCTTGTCGCTTCCCAGGCCCACGGGTACGCCGGTGAGCAAAATTCGTTTGATATTCGCCCTGCCCGTCCGGTTGGTCTGGAAAGCCCTTTTTTCAGCTTCGCCGATCACTTCCCACATGAGTTCAATCCCTTTAAGCTTGTCGGCCAGGAAACCTGTTTTGAACATGATTTCCAACAGCTCGGAACCGCTCAGCGGGGCAGGTTTATGCTTGCCCAGATCCATGAGCGCTTTTCTTGCGCGACGTTCGCGGTTCATCAGCGAAATGGCCGAGCGCAGTCGATCCTCGGTGATCGTCACCCCGGTTTGGATCTCAATGATTTTTTTAAAACGTTCCAGTTCGGAACGCCAGAGGGGCAGGGATTTTTCCGGATCCTGGTTTTGGGGCAACTGCAAGACATGGGTCGGTTTGTATTGCGCGAGCAATTCAAACATCTTTTTTTTGCCGTCGCAGGTGGTATCCCCGATAATGATGTCGGAAAACCGGAAAAAGGGACATGTGCCGGATACGGCAAAGCCAAAGCTGCTTTTGATCAGGGCGCAGAGGTTGCGCGGCAGTATCTCTTCAGCCGCCGCGATGGGGTCGTTGCGCGTGCCGCAAAGGGGCAAGGGAATGGCGTCCGCGGCCACCGCGATTTCAGTGGGTGAATAGAGACAGTAAAAACCGATGGCCGTGCGGCCCCCGGCCTTGGCCTGCTCGATATCCACCAGGTTCTGATCCGTGATATGTTGCAGCTTGTTCATCAGGTCCGTTGCCATATTTTACCCTTTTTTCAGAATAATCGTTGTTATCTTATGTGGATCGTGTGCCCGCCCGCGCTTGTTTTCGATTCAGGTCCGGATTAAGCGCGGTTTTCGCATAGGCGGGCCGCGCCCAAAGCACCCACGAGCTGCGGGTCATCCGGCACAATCACTTTTCGCCCCATCTTTTTTGAAAGCAGGGTGCGCATGCACGGATTTTTGGCCACGCCGCCGGTGAAAACGATATCGCCTTGCGAAGAAACCCGATTGATCATGCCGGCGGCCCGGCGGATGACGCTGTTGTGGAGCCCCCGGGCAATTTCGCGGCGGCTTTGCCCCCGGGCGATCAGGGAGGTTACCTCGGATTCGGCAAATACCGTGCACATGCTTGAAATATTGAGATCTTTTTCCGCCATCAGCGCTTCCCGGCCAAATGTTTCGATGTCAAAACCCAGGGTTTTGGCCATGATCTCCAGGAATTTGCCGGTGCCGGCCGCGCAGCGGTCGTTCATTTCGAATTTCTTGACTTTGCCGTTGTCAAACAGGGCGATGGCTTTGCTGTCCTGACCGCCGATATCCAGCACCGTCCCGGCGTCGGGAAAGAAAGCCCGCGCCCCCCTGGCATGGGCCTTGATTTCCGTGACCGTCGGCGCATCGAAAGAGAGTTCGAACAGGTTGCGGCCGTAGCCGGTGGCCATGATGCGGTCATAAGGCACGCCCTGGATCAGTTTTTTGGCTTGGGCCATGGGGTCGAAGCCTGTGTCGGTTTGAAGAGTGATGAGAATATTGCCCGCCTCATCCACCACAACCAGTTCAATGGAGCGTGAGCCGATGTCGATTCCCGCATATCTCATTGGTATTGCCTTATCTCAGGGATCGGGCGATAATAACCGTTCCGGTGAGTTTTTCCACCGCCGCCTTGAAGCGATGGCTGGCGCGATACGATTCTGGCCCGCGGCTTCATCTGACAGACCCCGTTGGGTTGAAAGAAGCGCGCTCAGGTGAATCCAAAATCGCTGGTCATCGGAAGCCTCTTGGAAAATTTGGTTTAAGAATGCAACTTTTTTCATGGAATCTGTCAATATGTCAAATCGATTATATGGATGTGTCGGTTTGATGCTGATTGGGAGATTCGATAACACACAATAAATGT
>JBFFHG010000503.1:0-3880 GCA_041557055.1 Desulfosarcinaceae bacterium | reverse complement strand
TGATGGCATAATCGGCATCATCGATGCTTGAGGTGTACATATTCTCGCGATAATTGTCCCAGTGGCCGCTGCGTTCCCATAAAAAACGCTGCATCATGATGGGGGTTTTGGTCTCCACATAGCCGGCGGTGCGGTGCTCCTCACGCCAATAGTCGAGCAACGCGTTCCACATGGCCATGCCCTTGGGATGGAAAAAAGGCATGCCGGGCGCTTCGTCATGGAAACTGAACAGGTCCAGGGCCGTTCCGATGCGCCGATGGTTGCGTTTGCGGGCCTCCTCCAGAAAGTTCAGGTAATCTTTGAGCTCCTTTTTGTCGAAATAGGCGGTCCCGTATATTCGCTGGAGTTGGGCGTTGTTCTGATCCGCCCGCCAGTATGCCCCTGACACCTTCATCAATTTGAATGCTTTGACAAAACCGGTGTTGGGCACATGGGGACCGCGGCACAGATCGGCGAACTCGCCTTGCCGATAGAGGGAGATGGTACCGTCTTCAAGGTCGTTGATCATCTCCAGCTTATAGGGCTCCCCCTCGTACTCGGTGAGCGCCTCAGCCTTGGAGACCTCCTGCCGCTGAATCGGCAGCTTCTCCTTGACAATCTTCTTCATCTCCGCTTCGATACGCGCAAATGCCTCTTCGGAGATCGGCTCCATATCGATATCGTAGTAGAAGCCGTCCTCCACCACCGGACCAATGGTCAATTTGGCATCGGGGTAGAGTCTCAAGATGGCCTGGGCCATGACATGGGCGGCGCTGTGGCGCATGATGTCAAGGCCCTCTTCGTCCTTGGTGGTGATAAAACGCACGCTGCCGTCGCTGTCGATAGGGCTGTATAGATCCCGCTTTACCCCATCGATCTCCATGGCGACGCAGTTGCGGGCAAACCCTTCGGAGATGCTTTGGGCCACCTCGAAACCGGCCGGTGATTGCTCAAATTGCTTTAAGCTCCCGTCAGGAAGTGTTATGTTGATCATTTTTCAATGCCTTCCTCCGTTCTTGACACTGCCCCGGACCGGGAGCAACAATATGCAGGCCCTGGTCGAGATGAGCAACCTGAGAACGGTGGGTTAAGTTGCGACGATAGATTAACCATCGCCGGATTCGGTCGCAAAGATACAAGCTAACCATCGGTTTTTAGATGCAAACCGATAAAATGAATCAAGTAGGAGAAATACCCCTGTGGGTCAAGCAAAAAATAAAAATGAGCCCCCCATTGCCAATTATGAGCTGATCGATAATCAGGAGGCGCTGGCCACGTTCCTCCATAAAGCGCATGCAGCCCAAATGATCGCCGTGGATATCGAAGGCGATTCCATGTTTCACTTTCAGGAAAAGGTCTGCCTGATTCAAATGGCCGCCAACGGCTGCACAGCGGTGATCGACCCCCTGGCGCTCCAGGATCTTTCAAAATTAAAACCACTACTTGAATCCCCATTGGTCTGCAAGGTAATCCACGGGGCCGATTATGATGTTCGCTCCCTGTACCGCGATTTCGGTATCTCCATCGACAATCTGTTCGACACCCAATTGGCCAGTATGTACCTGGGGTGGCAGGAAACCAGCCTTGAAGCGGTGGTTGCGCGCCGCTTTGGCGTTGAGCTGGACAAACGTTGCCAGAAAAAAGACTGGTCCCGCCGCCCGTTGCCCGACAACATGACCGCCTATGCCGCATCGGATGTCATCCATCTGATTCCATTGGCCCGGGCGCTGATGGAAGAGCTGGAACAGAAGGGGCGCCTGCAATGGGTCCGGGAAGAGTGCCGATTGCTCAGTCTGGTGCGCCATTCAGAGAGCAACGACGCCCCCTTGTTTATGAAATTCAAAGGGGCCGGACGCCTGGAAAACCGTCAACTGGCGGCGTTGGAGGCACTGTTGCAACTGCGCAATGCCATCGCCCGGCAGAAAGATCGGCCCCTGTTTAAAATCATCGGCAACGCGGCTCTCAAAAAAATCGCCATAACCCTGCCCACCAGTCTGAAGCAGCTCAAACAGAGCCGCGAACTGAGCGACAAACAGTTTGAAATGTATGGCAAGGCTGTGATGGAAGCCATTCGCAACGTGCGCCGGATTCCCCAGGACCAACTGCCCCGTTATCCCCGGCAGCGATCGCCCCGAATCTCCAGCCGCGTCCCGGCAAGGGTTAAAAAACTGCGCGCATGGCGGGATGAAAAAGCCGAAAACCTTAAACTCAACCCGGCCCTGGTGCTGAATCGGGCGCTGATCAAAGCCATTGCCGTGGACAACCCCAAGGATATCGCCGCCCTCGAAAAAGTCGAAGGCATTCACCTATGGCAGGTGAGGGGTTTTGGGGATGAAATTGTAAAAACATTACAACAATAGATACCGGCGCCGATCAGCGAATGTGACAAATCAATGACCCTGCCGGTGTCAAAATTTAAATATAGAATGAAGGCTGTGAGCCGATTTTTATGGGCCTTGGTCAGGGCCCCGACCTTGATCAATGAAGGCACCAAAGACTTTCAACAACCGTTTTTTCTCCCACAGCCACAAAAAAACGCCTTATTTTTAAAAGGTTACCGCTGCGCCCCCCACTGTTCGGAACCCGCTGGAATGCAGCCGCACCCATGAAGCGCCAATTGGAAATCAGCCATGATATGGCGGCAGCAAAATCCCTGCTAAACAGGGCATGCTTTATGCTATTTACATCTATGCCCGCTATGGTTGGGATAAATAATTGAAAAATTTAGGTTGAATCTCAAGAGAGAAGCCCTATAATGGAAGTAGATCTTTGCGATGGGACATATCAGAAGAAATTAAGGCAGGCGCGACAGGCGCATCACCACGGTTCACTTTCACTTCTGCAAGAGCGGATGCGCCCGCAAAATGCATAGAAGTGGTTTCAACACCTTCCAACGGGTTTTGAAACACTTCCGGCATCAAGTGATTATTGGTTATCAAAACACAAAGAACTTGAAACCGTAACCAGGCATATCATCGTATTCACCAAATAACGGGGGACACCATGGCCAAAAAAGCGCAGATCCAGCCCAAATCCCAACTCCATCAACATTGCATAGACGTCCGGGAAGGCCGGCGCCGTTTTGAGAATGCCTTCCAGGGCGTGACGCGCATGATCCTTGACAACAAAATCGAAAAAGTCGTCGTCAATGCTAAAACCACCTATGATTTCAATATCTTCAGAAATGGCTCCAAACATGTCATCGGCATGTACGATGAGGTCAACAGCTTTGTCTCCTATGTCAAGGATGCGGCCGAAAACGGTTCTTCCAAGGAGATGGCCTTTGTGCTGGTAGGCGAACCCGGCAACGGCAAGACCTTTTTCGTCGATTTCCTGTGCGCGGCTTACCGCAATTTTTTATCCCGGCCCGGGAACCGCAAATACACCTTCCGCTTCAAAGGCATGGATCAGTTTGGCACCTACGGGCGCATCACCACCATCGAATCCCAAACCTATGAAGACCCCATGATTCTGGCCATGAACCTGTTTGACTCCCGGGAGGAAAACCAATCCTTTCTGGCAGGCGAATTGGGATTTGACGACAAGGCCATTGAGCGATTGTATGAAAACTATCGTCCCCTGGGCGCATGCAGCGGCTACATCTGGAACGATATGCGCGCCAAAACCGGCGACGACCTGAATAAAATGCTTGAAATGGTGGAAATCATTCCCGTGCCGCTGACCGAAAGCCTGGGAACGGTTACCGGAAAATATCCGGCCAAAGATAAAATCACCTCGTCGGCCGTGGACTTGCTGGGAGAAGAGTCCATCCAGCGCCTGATGCATATCACCGACACCAACAACCCCTACCGCTTCGACCTGCGCCGCGGTGCTTTGGCCCGGGTGGCGGGCGGCGGCATCCACTTTGCCGATGAAATTTATAAAAACAAGAAAGACCTGG
>JBFFHG010000502.1:0-3885 GCA_041557055.1 Desulfosarcinaceae bacterium | reverse complement strand
GTTTGCA
Organism: Desulfosarcinaceae bacterium; assembly: GCA_041557055.1. Lineage (GTDB taxonomy): Bacteria > Desulfobacterota > Desulfobacteria > Desulfobacterales > Desulfosarcinaceae > JARRKU01. The sequence goes on along the minus strand of JBFFHG010000502.1, from coordinate 3,878 downwards.
TTGATGTCACCGGCATCTACGCCGACGATCTTTATTCCGCCGGGCACTGCAACAGTGGCAACAGAATGCAGCACCCGTTTGTTCAACTTTTTGACATACAATCGATCGCAGGTGGCCATGACAACTTCATTTGAACCGTCGCCATTGGTGTCACCGGCGCACAAACTTATGAACCTCTCTTTGAAAGGTTCGCTTCGCCAAAAATCAAAAGCCATCTCCTTTGCTTGCGGCTTCAGATGAACTGCCGGACTCAAAATCTGCCGGTCATCGATTGCGGAGGTATCTGCTGCGATTCCGGAGCGATGCGGCAGCGCTCCGGAAGATGGCGGCGAACCACTCCGGGCAAGATCCGGAACCCCTTTCAGGAACCGGCAGATATGTTCAAAAATATCACTACGCGATTCTCCTTTTTGGCTGAACGCAAGGATTGTTTCGCCGCTAACGGCATCCCTGAGTTGCATGGCGGTCAAAACCCGGACGCCAAGAATGGTCACACTGCCGTTAAACACATAATCCGCACCTATCCTGGACGCTGCTTTCAGAGCATCTTCGTGAGCTGCTTTTGTGCCTGACTGTTCTGCGGCCCCGTCGGTAGCGCTCTGGATGCAGACATCAAATCTCTCGGAAAGTGAATAGGCAAGAAAGGTCGTGATGCCGTCTTGCAAAAATGAGAGATCTTCGGAAGAATGAATGTCGAACGGCATGATCAGCAGGCGCGTCTGTTTGCTTGCAGCCCGACCGGAAACGTTCAGCATAAGCAAACACATCATCAAAGAAAAACAAACAATCGATGCTCTTTGGATCATCCGTTTCATGTTGATTTTATCCCTCACCTGTTTGCTGAAGTACGTGCATGTTTGCGTCCGAGCAAATAGAGCCATTGCATGCATCCTTTCGGAAAAGCCGAATCCCTTCTAGAACCTGAATGACAGGCGCGTACCCAATTCATATGGATCGGCCTCATCCTCTCCGGAATATGTGGCGCCGCCGGCGAAAAGATAGGCCCCCACAATTTCCAGCTTTAAATTCTTGAAAATCTTATAGGTGGCGACAAGATCCACCTCGGTTCCCAGCAAGCCCTCGCCTTCTTGGTTCTCTTCCGCGAGTTTGGCCCGCCACAGGTCGGCTTTCAGTGACCATTTGGAGTTAATTTTATATTTCACGCCGATATTGGCGGCGATGATGTTGCTGATATTATCATTGGGAGAGTTGGCAGAATACTGATTGTCAAAAATACCAAGCCCCATGATCTCGGACCAGTAATACATGTTGCCGTAAGGCGGATCGAATGCTTCGATGGTATCGTCGGCATCGGCATCGCCGGTGGCATAGAAGATTTGCGCATGAATTCGTCCGAAACCGGTTTTCATCCGACCGCCGGCGGCTAAAAGATAGGCGTTGATATCTTTGTCTATCCCGCTGGTCGTGGCAGCCTCACCGATTTGGTAAATCCCCGTCAACCAGCAATCGACCGGATCAATATGGGCTTCCAGTTCCAGGCTCAGGTAATAGGAACGCCACTCCTCGAAGCCGCTCAAGTCCTTGTCCCAAGGATCGGCGTTATCGGTGGTCACCCAAAGCACTCCCGGCCGTATGGTCAGACGTTCGGTGAAAAAGGAGGGATAGAATCCGTAATAATCCACATCAGCATCGTTTGAATCCTTTCCCTCTCCGCCCTCATACCCTTTGATCCAGTAAAAGGGCAATTCGTAACTCTCGTCGCGATACGTGACATGCGCACCGGCCCCGTTTTCATTGAACAAGAACCCCCTGGCCAGCTTATAGTCCTGCACGCCTATGCGCCAGTTCGTTCCGGCAGTATCAAAATCCACATAACTTTGGCGCACCTCCATACTGACGCCGTCCGATTTGATATCACCATAGCCGGCACTTTGGTCTCCCCAGATGGCGTCCATCTCGAACTCATTCACGAATTTAAATTTTTGGTCGAATCTGGCCGTGTAGTAAAGCCGCGTTCGTGTATCGGCCCGGGAGAGGTCATCTTTCTCACTGTTGCTTTCACCGCTGAAATTGCGTTGAGAAAAGGCCCGCGTCCGCCAGTAACCGCCGAATCGATGTTCAACCGCCGACACCTGTTGCGCAACAGCAATCCAAAACAAAAGGGTGATCATCACAATACCTGTTCTTCGCATGGTGGTTCCTCTCTTCAACAAAATTATCTCCGCCCCGTGCCGCGCGCTTGCTGCCGGCATGGCCCATGACCACCCGAAGCTATACGCATGGCCGCTCCAGTCAACGCCTACACATTAGATATGGTTACAGATAGTTAGAAACGATGCGGGTATGCTTGAACAGCATGAACGACTTGACAAGATCTTATGCGGGGTATAAAAAGATGATGCCAAGGCATTGCGTGGGCAAACGCATCGTCTCGTTTTGGCGGGCCTGAATGTGTGCCAGCACATTCGGGCCTAACTTTTATGCAACGTTAGGATTTTTAACAGACGCATGCACCTCCTTTCTTTCGGCCATCGCCGGGTTCCGCTTCTGATCCCGGGTTATCCGGGCGGCCGCCTTTTTATAGGGTCTTAAAAAGCGTCCCGGTCGTAAATCCGTTATTGTTCCGCCATCAAAGACGATTTTTCCCGAAACCAGCACGGTTTCAATTCCTTCGCAAAATTGTTCGGGGTCTGTGTAAGTCGCTGCGTCCCGTATGCGTTCCGGATGGAAAAGCACGGCATCGGCCATATAACCGCCGGCAATTGCCCCGCGACCATGCAAACCGAGTCTGGCCGCCGGCAGGGATGTCATCTTTTGAATGGCCTGCGCCCATTTAAGAACTTTATGTTTCTTTACATAGTGATTCAACACCCGCGGAAATGTACCGAAAACCCTGGGATGTATCCTGTTGTTGCCGGTTCCGCCGGGTCTGCCATCCGATCCGATCATGACAAAGGGCAGTTTCAACAAACGCGTCTGGACCTCATCATCCATGGTCTCCTGGATGCAGCCCACCTCGCCGTCCTGACTTTGGATTAAATCAAAAACAACGTCCGCGGGAGCGACCTCGTTGCGCCGGGCAAGTTCCCCAACACGGCATCCCAGAAGATAACGGCTCGCTTTGTTCTTTACCCGTGATATAATAATCCGGTCCCAACCGATCCTTTGTTCAACGGTTTTCACCAGGTGCGCGCTGATGATCTCCCGCTGGGCCGGGTCCTGAATCCGTTCCAGCAAGGCACGTGTACCACCAGCCAACGTTTGCCGGGGAAGAAGTGTTTTCAATGCGGTCTGGGAAGCCAGGTATGGATAAATATCCGCAGTAACGTCCAAACCGTTCCGCCGCGCTGTTTCGAGACGCAATACCAGCTCATCGGCCAGGGATCGGTTGGCGCGCCCCTTGATCTTGATGTGGGAGATATGAACGGGCACCTTCGCTTTTTGACCGATCCGGAGCGCTTCACTGACCGCGTCAAGAATATGATCGCCTTCATCGCGCAAATGGGTCGCGTAATAGCCACCATGGTCTGCCACCACTTTGGCCAGTTCGATCAACTCATTGGTATCGCTAAAGCACCCGGGTGGATAAATCAGGCCGCTGGACATTCCCAGCGCGCCCTGGTCCATGGTCGTGCCCAGCAACGTCTTCATCTGCGCGACCTGTCGCGGGTCGCCCGGATTCGGGCAGCTTCCCATCACCGCAAGTCGCAGGGTGCCATGCCCCACCAAACCGGCCACATTGATTGCCGGTTTGCAGGCCTCCATGCAGCGGATATATTCATCGTAGCCTTTCCAGTGTGGTACAATGCCGTAGTCGGCCCATATGCCGGTGGCACCGGAACGCATGGTCTCTTGAGCATGAAAAGATAAAGGCGCTGCGGAAAATCCGCAATTTCCGACAATATCAAGTGTCACCC
>JBFFHG010000501.1:0-3889 GCA_041557055.1 Desulfosarcinaceae bacterium | reverse complement strand
GTGGGCTGTGCCGGGCGCGGTATCATCACTTCGATCAACTTGTTGGAACAGTTGGGGGCCTATGCGGAAAGCGAAGCGCTCGATTATGCGTTTTATGATGTTTTGGGCGATGTGGTTTGCGGCGGGTTTGCCATGCCCATCCGGGAGGGTAAGGCCCAGGAGATCTACATTGTTGTTTCCGGTGAAATGATGGCCATGTATGCGGCCAACAACATCTGCAAGGGGATTGTGAAGTTTGCCGAAGCCGGCGGGGTGCGTTTGGGCGGATTGATCTGTAACAGCCGCAAGGTGGACAATGAACAGGAGATGATTTTGGCATTGGCCGAAAAACTGGGGACCCAGATGATTCATTTTGTCCCGCGTGACAACATGGTTCAGCGGGCCGAGATCAACCGCAAGACCGTTATCGAATACGATCCCGTCCATGGCCAGGCAACTGAGTATCGAACGTTGGCCAAGAAGATCGACGGCAACGAAATGAAGGTCATTCCCAAACCGCTGGAAATTGAAGAACTGGAAAAACTGCTTATCGACTACGGGATTGCTGCCTAGCCGCAACGTTTCTGTGAAAAGGAGAATGTTTACCATGATCATGATTCGATCCATTGTCAGACCCGAAAAAGTGGATGATGTCCTGGCTGCTTTGATGGAGGCCGGATTTCCCGGGGTGACCAAAATGTCCGTGGTGGGCCGCGGTAAACAGCGCGGTATCAGAATCGGTGAGATCACCTATGATGAGATTCCCAAGGAGTTGTTGCTTACCGTGGTCAAAGATCAGGACAGGGATTTTGCCGTTCGCACCATCATCAAGGCCGCTCGCACCGGAGACAAAGGCGCTTTCGGTGACGGCAAAATATTCATCAGCCCGGTGTTGGAAACATACACCATCAGTTCGGGCATCAAGGAGACTGCGGACGGCGAAACCAAAGAGGTGGCTATATGAAAGAGATCATCGCCATTGTGCGCATGAACAAAATGAACCAGACCAAGCGGGCCCTGTCCGAGGTGGGCATCTCTTCCATCACGGCCCGGGATGCTTTGGGACGCGGCAAGGGATTGGTGGATATGCAACTGCTCAAAGGCGCCGAAAAAGGTTACGAAGAGGCCATATCCCAACTGGGCCAGACCCAACGCCTGGTGCCCAAAAGGGGCATCATCATCGTTGTGCCCGATGAGTTGGTTGCAAAAACCGTTAACACAATTATCCGGGTCAACCGAACCGGCAAATCCGGGGATGGCAAAATTTTCGTTTTGCCTGGTTTGGATGCCATCCGGGTGCGCACCGGCGAAAGCGGTGATGCTGTCCTGGATGATGTGTAACTCTTACAAGTCCGATGCGGTGCTTGTTTTAAGAAGGAGATTTGGATTATGGCAACGGTAGCCACTGAAAAAAACAAGGAACTATTTGAGCTCGACGGCCTGGATCCGGAAAAAATAAAAAAGCGGTTAATCGAGAAATATCCGCCTAAAGTCGCGCGTAAGCGGGCCAAGCAGATTGTGGTCAACAGGATCGAACCGGACGGAACGGTGCCCGAAATCGGTTCCAATGTGCGCACGGTCCCGGGGCTGATCAGTCAGCGCGGATGCTGCTATGCCGGTTGTAAAGGCGTGGTTCTGGGCCCCACCCGCGACATTGTCAATATTACCCATGGCCCCGTGGGTTGCGGCTATTACAGTTGGCTCACCCGCCGCAACCAAACCGACCCGGACACCACGCCCGATGGCCACAATTTCATGACCTATTGCTTCACCACCGATATGCAGGATGAAGAGATAATTTTCGGCGGTGAAAAGAAACTCAAACGGGCTATTCAGGAAGCCTATGACAATTTTCATCCCAAGGCCATTGCCATTTTTTCGACCTGCCCGGTGGGTCTCATCGGTGACGATATCCATGCCGTCAGCCGGGAGATGAAGGCAAAGCTCGGTATCAATGTCTTTGGCTTTTCCTGTGAGGGCTATAAGGGCGTCAGCCAGTCGGCCGGTCACCATATTGCCAATAACGGCATTTTCACCCATGTGGTGGGCACTGATGATGCCGTGCATGAAGGTGATTATAAGATCAATCTGCTAGGCGAGTATAATATCGGCGGAGACGCTTTTGAAATCGAGCGTCTCTTCGATCTGTGCGGGTTTACATTGATATCGACCTACAGCGGCAACTCCAGCATCGATAAATTCGCCTGCAGTCACACGGCCGATCTGAACCTGATTATGTGTCATCGCTCCATCAATTATGTGGCTGAAATGATGGAAACCAAATATGGCCTGCCCTGGATCAAGGTGAACTTCATCGGCGCCGCGGCCACGGCCAAGTCGCTGCGTAAAATGGCGGCCTATTTCGAGGATCAAAAACTTATCGACCGGGTGGATGCGGTGATCGCCGCTGAATTGCCGGAGGTGGAAAAGGCGGCTGCCGAGGTCCGCCCGCGCACCCAAGGCAAGCGGGCCATGCTGTTTGTGGGCGGTTCCCGGGCCCATCACTACCAGGAGCTGTTTGCCGAAATAGGCATGCGGACCCTTTCGGCCGGATACGAGTTTGCCCACCGCGACGATTATGAAGGCCGTTGCGTGCTACCTGATATCAAGGTCGATGCCGACAGCCGCAATATCGAGGAGCTGGAAGTAGAAGCCGATGCTCAGAGATACAACCCCCGCAAGCATGCGGACGCCATGAAGGCCCTGGAATCCAAAGGGGTGAAATTCTCCGAATACGAAGGCATGATGCCGGAGATGGAAAACGGCTCTCTGGTCATCGACGATATCAGTCACCATGAAACGGAACGAATGATCGCCATGTTCAAACCGGACATCTTCTGTGCCGGCATTAAGGAAAAATATGTGGTTCAGAAGCAGGGCGTGCCGCTCAAACAGTTGCACAGCTATGATTACGGCGGCCCCTATGCCGGCTTCCAGGGGGCGATCAACTTTTACCAGGAGATCGATCGCATGGTTAACAGCCGGGTCTGGCGCTATCTCAGGGCCCCCTGGCAGATGAATCCGGAATTGGCGGCCAAATACGGTACGGATTAACCTGTATTCTCTTCCAGCCGACGGCCCGTAAGTGGTTTGAAAACCTTCAACCGCCCCCCGCGCCCCCTTTTCCAGGGGCGACGCGAGAAGAAGGAACCGGTCCAACCTTTAACATATAGGAGTTCTGCGCATCATGTTGATGAGACATACCACACCGGAAATAAAAGAACGCAAAGCGCTGATGGTCAATCCGGCCAAAACCTGTCAGCCCATCGGCGCCATGTACGCCGCTTTGGGCGTTCACGGCTGTCTGCCCCACAGTCATGGTTCCCAAGGCTGTTATGCTTATCATCGCAGTACCCTGACGCGCCACTTCAAAGAACCGGTCATGGCGGCCACCAGCGCCTTTACCGAAGGGGCTTCGGTTTTTGGCGGACAGGCCAATTTGCTTCAGGCCATCGATAATATCTTCACGGTATATGAACCCCGGGTCATTGCGGTGCACACCACCTGTTTGTCGGAGACCATCGGCGACGATATTCCCCAGATTGTCAATAAGGCCAGGGCGGACGGCAAGATCCCCGAAGGAAAATATGTTTTTCACGCCAATACGCCGAGTTATGTGGGGTCCCATGTGACCGGCTATGCCAATATGACCAAAGCGATGGTGGATTGCTTTTCCGAGCGTAACGGGAAAAAGAGCCGGACGGTTAATTTGATTCCGGGGTTTGTGGAACCGTCGGACATGACCGAGATTAAAAGACTGGCCGCTGTGATGGGCATCCCGAGCATCATGTTCCCGGATACCTCCAATGTGCTCAACAGCCCCCTTACGGGTAAATATAAAATGTATCCCGACGGCGGCGTGACCATTGAGCAGCTTAAAACCACGGGTTCCAGCAGCGGTACGGTTGCT
>JBFFHG010000500.1:0-3891 GCA_041557055.1 Desulfosarcinaceae bacterium | reverse complement strand
GCCGGCATCGATCTCAAAGAGCGGCAGATTCAATTGGGCCGCATCAGTTCAAAAGATGCCCAGGTCCATATTCAACGCAACGCCCAGGGACAACTGAACCTTCAGGCCGCTTTTGCGCCCCGGGCGGTCAAGCAATCCCCACCCGACACCCCCATTAAAGCGCCTGGCACGACAATCCCCATGCCTGCCTGGCAGATTCTTGCGCCGCAATTGAAACTGGATAATCACACAATTGATTTCGAGGATCTTCAACCGGCGCCATCGGTCCGGCTGCGACTGCATCATATTGATTTGACAGCCAAAGGCCTCTCAACCCAGGAACAGGCGCAGGCGCACGTGGATATGCAATTGCAATGGGCTGACCAGGGGACCCTGTCCGCACAGGGCGATGTAAGCCTCGTGCCCTTGCAAGCGGCGCTGAATGTGACGGCCGAGACCGTGGATATTCGACCGCTGCAACCCTACCTCAAGGAGTTTGTTCAGTTGGTCGTCACCAAGGGGGAGTTCAATACCCAAGGCCAACTGAAATTGGTGCCCAAGGAAGCCTTGATGGATATCATGTTTGCCGGTCAGGCTTCCCTGAACGGCTTTGAAGCAGTGGATGCTGAAAAAGCCGCTCTTTTCTCAAAATGGAAATCCCTTTACCTGACGGGAATCGATTTGGGCACAGCGCCGCTAAGAGTGAGGATCGACGAGGTCGCCTTGACCGATTTTTTTAAACGGCTGATTATCAATGCCGACGGCACCGCCAATATTGAAACGATCATCGGTCGACGGCGCAAAACAGCCGCCGCGCAGAAACAAACTGAAAGCCCTCCATCCGTGAGCAACCAGGGCCAGGGGAAGGCCAAACCCTCCAGCGGACAAAACGCCCACATCAGGATTAAAACCGTCACCTTGCAAGGCGGGAAAGTGGATTTCAGCGACCGCTATGTAAAACCCAATGTCCGATTGGTCATGGAGGATTTGGGCGGCCGCATCTCCGGTTTGGACAACATCAAGGAAAACAAGGCTGATGTGCTCTTGCGCGGCATGGTGGGCGGCAACGTCCCCATGGAGATCAAAGGCCGGGTGAACCCCTTGATCGAAAAACCCTTTGTCGATCTGAACCTGAACTTCCCCGGAATCGACTTGAGCCCCTTTACCCCTTACTCGGGCAAGTATCTGGGCTACACATTGGAAAAAGGCCAGTTGGCCGTCATGCTATCGTATAAAGTGCTCGACAACAAACTTGCCGGCCAAAACAAAATCAAGTTCAACCAGCTTACCTTTGGCAACCCCGTTTCCAGCCCCCAGGCCACCAAATTACCCGTCAAACTGGCCGTGGCCCTGCTTAAAGACCGTGAAGGCAACATCGATCTGGATCTACCCGTCAAGGGCGATCTGAATGATCCCGAATTCAGTATGGGCGGCATTATCCTCAAAATGTTCGTCAATCTCATCGTCGAGATCGTATCGGCGCCCTTTAAAATGCTGGGGGCCCTGTTCGGCGGCGGCGAAGAGCTGTCCTATCTGGCGTTCGACCCCGGTCAGAGCACAATTGCCCCCGAACGCATGGAAAAACTGGACACCCTGGGGAAAATTCTTTTTGAAAGACCCGGACTCAACCTGGAAATACAAGGACAGGTCGAGCCCCGAAAAGACACGGACGGCCTGCGCCAATTGCGATTTGAAGAGAATCTCAAAGCCGCCAAGCTGAAAGCCCTGGTCGCTGCCGGCCGGAAAGCCGAACCCCTGGACCGAATTGAAATTACCCCGGATGAGCGCAACAACATGATTGAAGAGGCTTTTGACGCCGCCGATTTTCCCAAACCCAGGGATGAAAAAGGGCGGTTGAAAAAACTCAACCCGCCGGAGATGGAAAAACTGCTCTACACAGCCATCGGCATCAGCGCTGACGATTTGCGCCTGTTGGCCTACCAGCGCGCTTCAGCGGCCAAAGAGCACCTGCTCAAAAAAGGTAATGTCCAAGCTCAAAAAATATTCATCATCGAACCCAAAATACAAGGCGGCGGCCCCGAAAAAGATCTACAGCCCCGGGTGAAATTCAATTTGAAATAAAATCGGTGGAATGCCTTTGCCTGAAACCTTAAAGCCGGGTAATGCGGCGCACGGTAGCGGCAACCCGGCCCAATACGGCTTCCATGGCGATAACGTTAATTCCTATTGACTAATGCCACCATATGGCCCAAGAACACTGGCCTGGCCATAAGGCCGGTTTTTAATGAACACACAACCCGCCCCCCCGGTTCTCGCAATTCAAGATCGGACGGGCTGCGGGAAAGGAACGGAAAACTCCAAATGTCGGTTAAACAAACCAACAACGCCCTGCGCAATATCGCCATCATCGCCCATGTCGACCATGGCAAAACAACCCTTGTGGATGCCATGTTCAGACAAAGCGGCCTCTTTCGGCCCGACCAGCAAATGGACGAACGGCTCATGGACACCATGGACCTGGAACGCGAGCGGGGCATCACCATAGCGGCAAAAAACTGTTCAGTCACCTGGAAAGAGGTTCGCATCAATATCATCGACACCCCCGGCCACGCCGATTTCGGCGGCGAGGTGGAGCGGGCGCTATCCATGGCCGACGGCGCCATCCTGCTGGTGGATGCCTCCGAAGGCCCCCTGCCCCAGACCCGCTTCGTGCTCAACAAAGCCCTCAACGCCGGTTTGAAAATCATTGTCGTGATCAACAAAATCGACCGCCAGGACGCACGCCCGGATGAGGTTCTGGATGAAATTTACGATCTGCTCATCGATCTGGACGCCAGCGAAGCGCAACTGGAATTCCCCCTGCTCTACGCCATCGGCCGCCAGGGGATCGCCATTAAAAAACCGGAGGACGTGAGCGAAAATCTGCACCTTCTCTTCGACGCCATTCTGGAAACAATTCCCGGCCCCAGTCACGATCCCCAGGCCCCCTTCCAAATGCGGGTATCCGACCTGGGCTACTCCGATTATCTGGGCCGGCTGGCCGTGGGTAAGGTTTTCAACGGCACGGCCCGATCCAAGGAGCGGCTGGTCTGCATCGGTCGGGCCGGCGCAGTCGTACCGCTCAAGGTCACCAAGCTTCAGATATACGAAGGCATGCAGCTTAAGGCAATAGATGAAGTCCAGCCGGGGGATATCGTTGTTCTGGCCGGAATGGAAAATGTGGAGATCGGTGACACCATCTGCACCCAGATCGATCCCCGGCCGCTGTCGCGCATCAGCGTGGATGCCCCCACCGTGGCCATGAAATTCTCCATCAACAACTCGCCCTTCGGCGGTCAGGAGGGCAAGTACGTTCAATCCAGCCGGTTGCGGGAACGGTTGCACAAAGAGACCCTGCTGAATGTGGCCATTCAGATCGAAGAGACAGGAGACCGGGACAGCCTGCTGGTCAAAGGCCGGGGCGAATTTCAACTGGCCATTCTGATTGAAACCATGCGCCGCGAAGGATTTGAGTTTTGCGTCAGCCGTCCTGAAGTGATCTACCGATATGTGGACGGCGAAAAGCTGGAGCCCATCGAAAAGCTGCTGGTGGACTGCGAAGAGCAGTTTCTGGGCATCGTCACCGAAAAGCTCTCCATGCGCAAAGGCAAAATGGCCAACCTGGTCAACAACGGCAAAGGCCGGGCGCGCATTGAGTTCTCAATTCCATCCCGCGTCCTGATCGGCTATCGCGACGAATTTCTGACCGACACCCGGGGAACGGGCATCATGAACGCCCTGTTCGACGGTTACGGCCCCTATCGCGGCGATTGCCCCAGCCGCTTTACCGGCTCCATCGTATCCGACCGCACGGGCAAAGCGGTGCCCTATGCATTATTCAACCTGGAGCCCCGGGGAAGGCTCTTTATCCTGCCCGGCACACCGGTCTATGAAGGCATGGTGGTCGGCGAG
>JBFFHG010000499.1:0-3894 GCA_041557055.1 Desulfosarcinaceae bacterium | reverse complement strand
TCATGGACCACGGTTCTTTTAAGGTTCAGGCAATCTTGAACCAGCTCATGGCCCTTGCGCCGCTCAGTACCCCAGGTTTGGGTGTTTGGAGCCCCGCTCTGGCCGTTGCGCGCTGATACACCCCATGAAGTGGATTCGTCAGTCCGGGAAAGTTCAACCGAAGCTGTCACCCCCATGGTCTCTTTTAAAAAGTCCTGAACCATCTGCGCCGGCACCCATGGCGTGCTCAGACGAAAATAGATGAACTCAATATCAAGGGGATCGGGCTGCACCCGCTCAAGGGCTTTGACATTGCGCTCCAGGGAGTGGTCATCAGTCGCAAACTTTCTGGCCGTATTCAATTTTACGCGGACATTGCCGCTCAGATAGGCATCCGGCGGCTCGAGCAGACCAGTGGCCGGATCAACATAGACCATTTCGGAAGCAATCAGCTCCGCGCGCGCCTTATCCGCATCCATGCCGGTCAGATCTGCAATGTAATCCAGATCCACTGTGTTGCGGTACAGGCGCGAAAGCGCCAGGGCGTCGGCAACACTGTCCGCGCTGTGGGGTTCTTTAAAGGGGAAGATGGTGCGTTTGAAAAAGATGTCGCTTTTGGCAAAGGACATTTTTCCGCGGTTGCGCGCCTGACCATTATTCGACCCGCTCTTGATAGTTGAGTTGGCCGGCGCCAGCACCTCGACCTCCAGGGCGTCGACCATTGGAAACTCAATGTCCATGGCGCGGATGAAACTGTTGGCCGGCTGGCCGATTTCCCGGTTGCGCTTGACAAAGTGGTCATAGGCCGCATTGAGTTCCTGGCGCAGTTTGGCCAGCTCGGCGTCCATGGCATCGTCTTGCCCCATGCGGTCGATCAGCGCCGAAACCGCCGATTTAACGGCCATGTAGTCGGTTACGCGGCGCGCCTTGGCCTTGTCGGCCATTACATCGATCGCTTTGCCGCGGCTGTTGATCCAGGCCGGCGGCTTGAGGCGCCCATCTTCAACAAACCACACTTGACCGTCTTTTTGAACCAGGGCGCCCTCGCGGTGGGAAAGCGCCGCATACCGCACCTTGTGCGCCTGCGCTGGAGCCCACGCTTTGCCAGTGGGCGTGACCACCGCGGGAAATCTTTTGACAGCCTCGGATAACTGCGCGGCAAGATCCCCGGTGCCCTCTACCGTGTACTCATTGGCCGAATACATGGACCCTTTGAGGGAGTGCTTGCCCAGGACCATCTCAGGGTGTTTGATAAAATACTCGTTGATATCCACCCTCTCTTTTCCAATTTCGATGGAAGATGATACGCGCAAATCATGCCCCAGGCCGTGGCTCTTACCGTCCTTTTTGCGAAAGACGAGGATGTCCGTCACCACCTCGGTGCCGGCGTTGCCCTTGAAAGCAGTATACGGCAGCCGAATAGCGCCGATCAGATCGGCCTTGTGATTGAGGGCCTCGCGGATCTTGCCGCCGCGTTTGGCGTCCAGGGTGTAACGGCTGGTGACGGCGGCCACCAGGCCGCCCGGGCGAACCGCATCCAGGCTGCGGCCGAAGAAATAGTTGTGGATGCTCCATGTTTTATACTGCGGCCGCTTGGGATCATGAACCGGATACTTGCCAAAGGGAAAATTGCTGATGATCAGGTCCTGGCTGTTGTCCGGCAGGCCTGCGGCATTCTCAAATCCGGCATTCTGAACTCTGGCCTGGGGGTAGAGTTTTTCAAGGATCTGACTGGTGATCTTGTCCAGCTCCACAGCGTTGATGTGCGACCGCCGGGCCGTCTTTTCAGGCATCAGCCCCAAAAAATGGCCCACGCCGGCCGCCGGCTCGGTGATATGGCCGCCCTTGAACCCAAGCTGCGCCACAAGGTCCCACATGGCGCCGATCACTTCCCGGCTGGTGTAGTGGGCGTTCAAGGTGGATTCGGCCGCAGCCTCCCACTCATCTTCGGTCAGCAGACCGCCCAGGGCAGGATGCAGCTTTTTGCCGTAGTGTTTCAGCCAGGCGTTGTACTTTTCAAGATCCTTGCTCCCAAAGTAGTTTTCCGGCTTGGTCTCTTTGTGCTTTTTCAGGTAGGCGTCGTATTTGCGGTCAAACACCTTTTGGGCAAAGGCGCCCCAGCCCACATAACAGGCCAGAACCTTTTTTTCATCAGGTGACGGATTGCGCTTTTGCTCGACGAGTTGCTTGACCAGGCCAATGGCCTTGATGTTGGCGTTGATCTTTCCTTCTACACCTGAAGGGACAATATCATCATCAGGGCCGATGACGTGGTTGCGGTCCTCTGCGCTTAGAGGCTGTCGCTCCAGTCGAGAATCATCTCCCGCTGCTCTTCGGTCAACGGGACGTAGGTTTCCTGATCGTCGTACATCCTTACCAGCGGCGGGCTTATCATCTCGTTGATAATCTCCTGAATCTGATCCTCTTCCATTATCGCCGCTTCCTGAAATAACTCTTGCTGCAGAATCCCGTTCTGAACCGCTCTTTTCAGTTTCCGTTTCAGACACTCTTTGTTGTTTTGAAACAAATCCAGAAGGTATTCCGGATGCTCGTCCATCATCCACAAGAGACGCTGCCGCCACATTGGAAATTCGTGCGGATTTTCTATCTCCACGTCCTCCAGCTTGGAGGTCTTCAACTTTGCGAGAAAATCGGATATTGACATTGGTCTTCCCCTCCTTCGAGGGCCCCATAGTAGTATTGGACTGCCCCTGTGTCAACCCTTTGCCGGCAGCCTTGTCCTTTAAAAACCTTTCAAGGTAAGGCCGAATCTGGTCTCCGAAAATATTATGCAGATGCTTGGCCAAATCCATCAGGGTATGACCGGCCTTGATGGCGTGGGCCATGGCGTTTTCAAAGTGGGGCCTTGCCTTGGCATAGGTCTGTTCATCAAACGTCAGACCAGAGGAAAGCCTGTTTTTGGGCGAGAACAATTCCGACAATCCCTTGACCGCCGCCTTGACGCCGGCCACGGCCTCTATACCGACCTCTTTGGCCAATTGCCCGGTCTTGGTGTTGGGCTTTTCCCTGGGGCCGAACACCTCATCAAGAACCGCCTCGATCTCTTCATCAGGTGTGCCCACGATATCTTCCACCTTGCGGGAGTCGGGAGATGTTTTTTTCTCATTGGAAGTTCGCCTGTCAGCAGTAAAAGAGGCAAGCTCTTCACGGGTCAAGTACTCCTGCAGGCCCGCATCATAAAGTTTGGAAGCAGACTTTATGCCAGCGTTAACGCTTGCGCCGGCGATGACCTCCACAGGCGCTTCAACCAGGAATCCATCTTGAGCCACCATACGATTGCCGTTTTCATCCTGGTAGACTTGCCGGCCTTTATGATTAAGCCCGATGTAATCTCTTTTCGACTGTTGTTTCAGGGGGTTCACCCCTTTGGGATGCTTGGGCACCCTGATCGTTGCGCGCTTGCCGGTTTCGAGGCTGTAAGTCTCAAATTCTACAACATCGGGCGCATTGCTTTTGACAATCTTTTTGTCCGACTGTTTTGCGGCAGCGTCCTTCAACGCCTTTTTGATCTTGAGCAGCAGCCCGGACGGCGCTGCCGGGTTTTCCTCAATCAGGTGGGCAACAGTTTCGCGCTGAGCATCGGTCAGGGAATGGACAAAGGCCTGGTATTGGGCCAAGGCCTTCTCTTTTTTGGATGGCGGCTTTAAATCGGCTTTTTGTTGATCGGGCTGTTTGCGGTCTTGGAAATTTCGAACTGCTCGCCCCCGATCTTGACTTTGGTACCCGGCGGGTAGCTTTCTAACAACTCCCGGAGGTTCACCACCCCGTGGGGCCCTTTCACCACGAAGCGTACGCTCCTGCTTACGCGCTTTGAGCTTGATGTCGGCTTCTTCATAGTCTTGTCCTGTGGCATACGTGAATCCTCCTTTAAAAATCAAGGTCCCGCCGGTGGCC
>JBFFHG010000498.1:0-3894 GCA_041557055.1 Desulfosarcinaceae bacterium | reverse complement strand
ATTTTCCAGTGTGTTTTTTTTCATATTCCGTAATGAACTTTTTTGCATTGACTCAAAATATAACATTGTGTTATCAGTTTGGGCCATGAAACTATCAGCCTTTTTAAGAGTACACAAAATAAGCGCTGCGGAATTCGCTAAGTCTGTTGGGTGCACACAGCCGCACATACACTATATTTGCAATAATAAAAGACGCCCCTCACCTGGTTTAGCTATGAAAATTGAAAAAAAAACCGGCTCCGCAGTAACTGTGTTCGAGTTATTATTTCCTGACGCCAGTAACAATTCCACTACTATATCCCGGCAACCCGAAGGTGATAGCCAAACATGCGACCATGCATCAAGTGCTCACTGTTTCCAATCACGGAAGCATTGCTAACTATCTGCAATAAAAAAATATTAACACCAATCCTATATATCACAGGTTTCAAATGGAAACAACGCATCAAACCATATATGCGGTCATAAAAAGCACCGGGTACAGCCGCTGTGCGGCAGTTAAAGCCATTTTTGGGTTGCGGTGGAGTTCAATACGGGCCTGCGCCAGAGAAATCGGCGCCAGCCACACGGCGGTGAGAAAGATCCTGGCTGGCGAAATAAGGGGTGGAACGATATCGAAAAGGCTGTTTGCGGCCCTCGGTATTGATAACCCGTGGGTATGATCTGATGTTTCTTGTTTCATACCGGCAAGATATTCAGCCACCCATTGAAAATCAACTCAAGATAATTTGTGAGGATTTGCATGCCAAGCGTATCAGAAGTTTTGACGTATCTCATAGACAAAGAGGGCCAGAAGGCCGTAGCCGACGCCATCGGGGTTGATATCAGCACGGTCTCGCGCATCCGGTCGGGAGATATTGGAATGAGGCTGCAGCACATCGATACCCTGATAAGCCGGACGGAATACTGCCTTGTGCCCAAAAAGCACCATGAGAATATGAAAAACGCCATTATCACAATAGCCGATTTGTTGAAGGAGGGGTGATGAGCAGTTCAAGACGCCCGTGGTACAAGTGGTATCCAAAGGATTTTACAGCGGATGAAAAAGTGCAGTGCCTGCCGCCACTGGCTGAGCTTGTCTATAGGAGAGCTTTAGATCTCATGTGGCAAAGCAATGGCATTTGCTTACCAAATGCTATGCCGTTGCTATACCAAGGTCTTGGTCGTGGCATGACCGAGGACGAGTTTGTCACAGCGTGGGAACGCATCATGTACCCTGATTTCGAACTTTTTGTCGTCTCGGAAGATGGAAAATGGGTTTATTCTCAGCGATTGAGACGTGAAGCGGGCGATATAGAGAGCATGACGAGCAAGAGACAAGCTGCTGGAATTAAAGGCGCTTCCAAGCGTTGGAAGGGTGGAAAAAAGGCAGATGGCAAATGCCATGATGTTGCTATGACAAACGCATGCCAATCGAATAGCGATACAGATACAGATACAGATACAGATAAGAAAGGAGTTACTATCGTAACTCCTGCGGTGCAAGATGCACCGCAAGCGCCTGCAGCGTGTCCGCAAAAAGAAATTATCGCGCTCTGGAAAGAATGTTTGCCCCAGCTCAAACAAATCAAAGAGTGGAACAAAACCAATCAAGACCACCTTCGGGCACGGTGGCGGTCGAATGCAAATTATCAAACCATCGAATTTTGGCGATGGCTGTTCGCTGAAAAAATAAGCGGGTCAAATTTTCTGATGGGGCGGGTGAAGGAATTTCAGGCGACACTTGATTGGGTCGTCAAGCCTACCAACTTTTCCAAGATCATAAACGGCAATTTCGATAACTGCGAACCACCGCAGAACCGAAACGGTCCGCAGCCGCAAACCTACGCCCAATTTCAAGACGCCGAGCGCCGTCACCAGGCCCGGCGGGCTCTCGAATATCTGCTGGAGGAGCGACGCAATGAGAAACACAATAGCAAAAGAGCTGGACTTGCTGAATTTTGTCTACCAGCCGCGCAAAACGGATGAGGAACTGGCCGCGATCATCCTGGTCTTTTGCCAGGACTGCGGCCACCTGGATGCCGGTCAGTTCCGCGATGCCGTCCAGTATTACCGCCGACGGTCAAGGTGGTTTCCGGTGCCTGCGGATATTTTGGAGGCGCACAAGGCGATCACGGCCGACCGTCAGCGGGTTAAAAAGCTTTTGGAGCTTGCGCCGCCGCCGCTTTGCCAGGAACAGATCCGCGAGAACCTGGAGCGAATTGCCAGGATCCGCGACCGGCTGTCGGCCAGGCGATCCTATCAGCAGGCGGTCAATGGTTCACCGCACCGGTCGGGTTTCGCGAATATTAACACCGTCCACGCCAGGCGCGTGAAACAACAGGCCGCATCGATTCTTGGCAAAGGGGAGGGCGCGTGAAGTCAAAACCGCACATCGACATGGCCGGGATACCGTCGCCCCTTGAGCGGGTGGAGCAGGCCTCTTTTTTCGGCCGGGTCACACCGAGATCCGGGGCGGCAGAAAGATCCGCATTTGCAACGCCGGTAAAAAGCTGAAGCAGGAGGGGGTCAAAGACGGGGTGCCCGATATCCATTTGCCGGCTCCCCGCGGTCCCTATCACGGGCTCTATATCGAGGCCAAACGGCGGCCCTATCGAGATGACAAGGGCAGGATCAAACGTTTTTACACAAGCCCGGAGAAGCGGCGGTTCATCGACATGCTCAAGGCCCTGGGCCACAAGGTGGCTGTTTGCCAGGGGGCTGACGCCATGTTCGATTGCCTGCAGGAGTACATTGAGCTTCCGCCCACACCAGGGGTTGATTATGAGTATTTTAACGCAATCTGACGCGCCTGACAGGGCGTTTTGTCAGGGGAGGACTAATGCCGAAAATTGACATCTCAAGGCTCCAGGTTGGTTTGCACACAATCTCTCAAATACAGGTTAATCAGATTTTGATAAGGATCAATGCAAAGCGCCTTTATTACTTTTCCAGGGCGTGGGGGGCGTAGCCATATCGTTACTCCTTAATGATAATCTATGTAATTTACATTTATTGCGTTGCTATCCTCGAATCTAAAAAAAACCAGGTACGGACACGGCCTAAAAATTCTTATACTCACCTTTCAACGGGTGCAAATTGAGTCCCGAGCTTCGGAGGTTCAATGGCCTCCGAAGCTCTTGGATTTTTTAGTATTCCAAGCCGCTCAGATTTTTACGCGGCCTCTAAATTACGGTATTGTCAATCGCTGCGATTATTCCATCCACACCGAAAAAACAAAGGCATCAACAACAAGATTAAAATCATTAAACGAAAAGCATATGGCTTCCATGGTCTACACTGTTTTACGCTGAAAGTTTTCAAGGTGTTCTCCAACTGATCGGAAGAAGAACCAAATGTTGATTTTGCGTTTTCTTCTACAGATTTATTGTCGTTTTAACTGAGTGCGAGGGAACTGGAAGACTATGGTTAATATGACCATTGCCGCTAAGAGATACGGATAATAGAGATTCGGCATTATTTGAAAAGGAGATAATTTTGTAATACTTCCAGCTAATAAAAGCTGGGCCCCGTAGGGAATGACCCCCTGGCATATACAGGCGAAGATATCAAGGAGGCTGGCGCTTCTTCTGGGATCAACACCATTCTCATCTGCAATGTTTTTAGCCATAGGGCCGGTTATTACGATTGCCACAGTGTTGTTCGCCGTACAAACATCTGCTACAGAGACAAGGGCGCCGATACCTATTTCCGCGCCCTTTTTTCCTTTAATCATGTTGTTTATGACATCAAGAATATAGTTTATTCCGCCCTCTTTGGTAATCATATTGGCTAATCCGCCAATCAATAAAGACAGAATGAATATTTCCTGCATGCCGGTAAAACCCTCGTAGATTTTTTTTGCAAATTCCAATATGGTGAATCAGTTGTCTATAGAGACACCGCTCGACGAAT
>JBFFHG010000497.1:0-3899 GCA_041557055.1 Desulfosarcinaceae bacterium | reverse complement strand
GCCTGAATCGCATTTTTAATTCTTTTGCCGCCAATTCACGTTCTCGGGCTCTGCCGCCTCGAAAAGCATCGACGATCACCAGGTATTCATAAAGGATCGCATCTTTCCGTGCTGCTTTGGGTACGGATTTATATAGTGGCGAGTATGCCTGACCACGTTCAGAACCTTCCGGGTCCGGCCAAACAGGCACGGGTTCATCCGGCATAACAATTTTTCCGAGCAAGGGCTTAGCCGCAAAAGCGGTGGGCATTCCGCGCGTCAGCTCGCCTCTGTCCGGAACGAATACGTACTGGATGCCATGAACAAGAAATTCTTCAAGCCTACTGATGTTGGGTTTGATTTTGGAATCACCCTGATTTGCCAATCCAGCTTTGATAGAGCGCTGTACAGCGGCATGCACTTCGGATGGACTCATGCCCAAATCAACAGCCAAGGTATTGTAAGCCCACTCATGTGGATAAATTGAAACCAGTTTAAGCAATACAAGAACATCTTGGGGCTTGAGAATCATCGGCCATTCTCCTTTCGCGATTCGCGAATAACGAATAAACGAAAAACCAACGTATGTCAATCCGGAAGTGTGATTTCGAGCCATGCATGGCTGCTTTTCACCTTTTCTGTTTCGGGTTTTAAAAAACCGACGGTCCGGTATTCCTGGAAATCACCGAGATGTTAAATTAGAAACCAAATCAAAGAGAAATCGGAGAATTCGGAGAACGCATTTTCAGCCGGAGCTATCAAGTGCCACATTCGCGCTCACACCCGGCAAAAAACCGAGGGAATCGGAGAATACGCGGAAAGAAGATCGAAAACGTAGGTAGGCGTTATTACTTCAAAAACGGCAAAACCCCGGGGGCTTCATTCCCCAGGGTTTTGCGTAAACTTATAAACATCTGATAATACAGGATATTTTGTTGGCTCCCCGAGCGTAACCCTTTTCATAACATTCTCCGCTTGGAGAATGATCAACAACCATTATATATTCAATAGATTATACGACTCGGGCTTTTTTCGCGAGTTGGAAACTATGTTGAATCATATTTCCGGTTATCCAGGCACAACAATCCGATATCACGTTATTTTTATTGCCTTTTCACAGCCCGGTGCCACAGGATGTCGTAGTCCCCTTTGGTTTTGACTTGCCGAGGATTCCTCGGTGATTCCCTTCAAACGGATAGCGGAAAAACCTGCTATCCACTCCACACAGGATATTCTCCGCGGCAGCTGTTACAAAAAATGCAACAGCTGCTAATCATACTTTTTATTCCAAACGAAGCCTAAAGCGCCCGGATGTGGTTCAGGATCGATTCAACCACTGCGTCTATTTGAAAGCCGGTTATCCGGCCAAATGATAGATTTGATATCGACTGAGAAAACGGTCACCAATCCATTGCCAGTGGCAGAAAGTGATTCAGAAAACAATGTTAAACCTTCCGATGCGATCTTGATGATCGGTCAGTCAACGGTCATGAGCCAAAAGGTGGTGGGCAGGTTGTGCAAATCTTGCACATACTGAAGTTTTCGGAAGCACCTTTTTCGTTTTGCAGGCAGCGGGCGCAATCAGGAGCGCCTGGCCCGAAACACGGAATAGTCCCCCTGGTGGAAAAATATGCGGCCCTGCAGCTCTTCATCCTCGATCTTGGCCCAGCCTCGACCACTCGCGGGGTCCAATTCTTCTTGCCCTTCCCAGGAAAACGCGATGCGCACCTTTCCGTCTGCATTCTCCAAACGGCAATCCATCTTTCCCTGGACCAGGCCGAACGGAAAAGACCCCGTGCCGTCCTTATTGAAAGTGAAATGCCCCGGGACCTCCATGTTGACGTATTCTTGGTCCCAGGCCTCCATTGCAACAATGATCCACTTTCCGGCAAATGGATTATTTGTCTTTATCGCTTTCACTCCAAAACTTTCCATTCCGCTTGATACCGGGCGGACCGGCTGTGATCAACTTGGTGGTAATTGAATGGCGCCATAGGCAAATCAATTGACCTCCGCCAATAAGGCTTTCAATTTTTCCAGCGCCTTTGTGATAATCTTGCCCTGGGCCTCGATGCTGTGGATGATTTGCTCAGGCGTGCGGGTGTCCACCTTGGCAACGATATTGGGATTGACCGCCTTCAGGTCGTACACGGCGGCATCGATGGCAGCGGCTTTGGCTTGGGCGTCGCGGGCCGACTTTTCCAGGTCCCTGATGGTTTCGGTCAAGGTGCTGATGGTTTCATCAGCGGCTTTCTCCTTTTTCAGGACTTTGAGTTGCTCCTTGTGCTCGATGATGTCGAGTTTGAGTTTCTCCACCTCGGCCAGATGGGGGGCCATCTCTTCACGGGCCTTGGCCCGGCGGGCGGTGAAATCAATGGTCCAGGAATAGGCGCTCTCAGCTTGGGATTTTCCCCGTTTGGCGAGCAGGCGCGCAAAGGTGGGAAACGGTTTGCCCTTGTTTTCCTCATTCTCAAGCCAGGGGCCGGTGAGGGTGGCGGGCAGTTCGCTGTCGTCCAGCCTCCGTCCCTCCTTGCTGAATCCGAAATGGGCCAGGGTCATGGGGGATTTTTTGCCCATCTTGATGTGGGTCAGGTCGTAGTACCAGATCTTCTTGGTCGGGCGGCCCTTGCTGAAGAAGAGCAGGTTGGTTTTGACCCCCGCGCCGGCCGTGGTAAACACGCCGCCCGGCAGGCTGACGATGGCCCACAGGTCGCATTCGTCCACCAGCTTGCGTTTGGTCTCCACAAAGGCGCTTTCATTGGTGCGAAAGAGCAAGCCTTCGTCCAAAACGATGCCGCAGCGCCCGCCGGCGGCCAGCTCTTTTAGAATGTCCTGGAGGAAAAGCACCTGAGTGGAACCGGTTTCAAAGGAGAAGTTCTTCTGGGCGTCCTTGCCCTCCTTGCCGCCGAAAGGCGGGTTGGTGAGAATCACGTTGAATACCGGCGGCGCGCCTTCAAACAGGGCGCCGTAGGTGGTTTTGCCGGTAAGGGTGTTGCCGTGCCACAGGTTGGGTTGGTCGATGCCGTGCAACACCAGGTTGGCCAGGGCGATGGGAAAGACCAGATTCTCCTTTTCCCGGCCGAAAAAAGTATAGTGCTTGAGGGTGTCGATAGCCGTGCTGGCCGGGGCGCGGCCCAGTTTGCGGGCCATGTGCTCGTAGGCCACGGCCAGAAAACCGCCTGTGCCGCAGCCCGGATCGTAAACCGTCTCGCCGGGTTGGGGATCAACGGAAAGCACCATGGCGCGGATTACTTCGCGCGGGGTGAAGAACTGGCCGCCGTCGGAGTTCTTTTCGCCCATCTTGAGCAGCAGATCTTCGTAGACCTGGGAGAGGGTAAAAAAATGGGTATCCTCGATATGGTCGATGCTGATCTCATGCACCTTGTCCAGAATATCCCGCAGGTTGGTCTCCGAGTCCACCCGCACCCGCTCCACGGCGGTCATGATGCGGCCGATGATGCGCTGCTTGGGCGAGGCCGACGGATTGGGCAGGCCGGTGCGCTTGTCCATGTCCAGGCCGTGCAAGTGGGGCAGCAGCTCCTTGTTGATAAAGTCGAACAGCCGTCCGTCGCCCTGGGCGAACAGCGCCTGGCGCTTCCAGCCCACGGGCTTGCCTTCGGGCGTCCGGGGGGTGGTCCGGGTCGTCTTTAAACGGCGCGGCCCAATCCTGCCAGCGAAAGGGCTGGGACAGCGCAGGGGTGAACTCCCCGCCCACGGCCTCGGCGGCCTCCCGCGCTCTGGCTTCCTGGGCGTCCAGGATGCGCAAAAAGAGAATCCAGGTCAGCTCGGGCACATACTGCAGGGCGCTGGCGCAGTTTGAGCGACGCATGATGTCGCAGATGGATTTGACAAAGGCCGAGAGCGATTGGGTGGAGTTGATGGCTTTGGGCGGCTTGTTGCCGTTATTGTTATTGGCGTGT
>JBFFHG010000496.1:0-3903 GCA_041557055.1 Desulfosarcinaceae bacterium | reverse complement strand
TCGGCCTGCCCGCAAACGCTGCGTAAAGTGGTCTGGGCAAGCTGGGACATGGCATAGTTGTAACTCTCCACTTCCACAATGGCTTTGACCGGATCAATGACCCTGAAATAGATCACGGCATTGACCTTGACCGAAACATTGTCCCTGGTGATCACGTCCTGGGGGTCAACGTCCATGGCCACCAGCCGCATGCTCACTTTGATCATCCGATCGATAACGGGCACCAGAATGATCAACCCGGGCCCCTTGGCCTTGATGACGCGCCCCAACCGGAAAATAACCCCCCGCTCGTACTCATCGAGAATCTTGATGGCGGCATACAAAAACAGAACCACAAGTACAATTACGGTTACCATGGGTATCATCTCACGCCTCCTGTAATTATAAATTATTCTCTTTAAAAGGCACCACAGTCGCCACCAGATTCTTTACCGCCCGGACCCGCACCTTGTCACCCACCGATACCGGTTCGGCAAAGAGGGCCCGCCACAGTTCACCATGAACTAAAATTTTTCCCTGACGCCCGGAAATCTGTTTCACCGTGCCGATCTCATTGACCAAGCCTTCAGCGCCGGTCAAAGGTTGATGGGTATGGGCGCGCACCACCAGCAGCGCCACGCCCACGAAAAATCCCGATATCAACAACACTGTCGGCAGCAACACACTCAAGGCCACCTGGAATTGGGGCCCGGCGCCCTTGAAGAGCATCAGCGAGCCCAAGACCAGGCTCAGCAAACCGGCCACGCTCAGCATGCCATAGCTGGCGACCTTCAACTCCAGGATAAAGAAAACGATGGCCAATAGAATGAGCAAAATACCGGCGGTATTGACCGGGAGGGTCTGCAATGAGAAAAAGGCCAGAACAAGAGCGATGCCCCCCACAACCCCCGGGAAGATGGTCCCGGGGTGGGAAAGTTCGAAATAGAGCCCGGCCAGCCCGATCATCAACAGAATGTAGGCGATATTGGGATCGCTGATCGTCTTGAGAATTTTGGTGCGCAGATCCTCTTTGATTTTGGTTCTGACGGCCCCATCCAGTCGCAGGGTTCCTTTTCCCTTAATTTCACGGCCGTTGATCCGATCGATCAGGTCATCCAGATCCCTGGCCACCAGATCAATGACATTTGCCTTCAGGGCCTCTTCGGCGGTCACGGAAACGCTCTCGCGGACCGCCTTTTCAGCCCATTGAGCATTGCGGCTGCGTCGATTGGCCACCCCTTTGGCAAAGGCCACCATGTCATTGACGGCCTTTTCAGCCATGGTCTCGCCAATTTCTTTGCCACCGGCGCCCACGGGATGAGCGGCGCCGAGGTTGGTGCCCGGCGTCATGGCGGCAACATCGGCGGCCATGGTGATCATCACCCCGGCTGAAGCGGCCCGCGCGCCACTGGGGGTGACATAGACGATCACCGGCACGTTGCAGGCATAGATCGCCTGCACGATTTTACGCATGGATTCCACCAGACCGCCGGGTGTATCCAGGGTGATGATAATGCAGGCGGCATTGGTGTCTGAAGCCATCTCAAGTCCATCGACGACGAACTCCGCCATCCCCGGACTGATCGGGTCAGCCACATTTAAAATAAAAATCTCCCGCTTGTCTGCATTGGAATTGCCGACAGTCACCAAAAGAGTGATCAATGCCAAAAACAAAAAGACGCAACGCTTCATGGGTAACGGTCTCCTGGCAAAAAAATCCGGTTTCGGGGGCAACCCCTCAAACCCACTCTATTTCATGCCCCAGCCTCGATATGCGAGGAGAAGAAAATATTTTTCAAAGGGGTGTCCTGCCGACGGGATGACAAGCTGCCCACTCATATTCTACTGCGGGATTCGCAATAACGCCATGATCTTTTTCATATCCTCCCACACATCCCGCTTTCGCTCCGGGTGGCGTAATAAATAGGCCGGGTGATAGGTTGGCATCAACTTGGTTTTATTATAATTATGAAAACGACCGCGAAGATTGGAGATGGATGAGGCGGTGTTCATGAGGGTTTGGGTGGCATGGGTTCCCAAAGTACATATCACTTCCGGGGCGATGGCGGCCAGTTGGCGCGCCATAAAGGAACGGCAGGTTGCAATCTCCTCGGTTGAAGGATCACGATTATCGGGCGGCCGGCACTTGATGACGTTGCAGATATAGACCTGATCCCGGGTGAGTTTCATGGCTTGAATGATCTTGGTCAGCAATTGCCCGGCCGGCCCCACGAATGGAAGCCCGCTGCGATCCTCCTCAGAGCCGGGCCCCTCCCCCACAAAAACCAGCCGGGCTTTGGGGTGACCTTCGCCGAAAACAATGTGGGTGCGGCGGGCCGCCAATTTGCATCGCCGGCAATCCCCGAGATCGGATCTTATCTGTTCGAGGGTTTCCAGGCCGGCATCTTTTTCCTGTTTTCGGACTGCGTCGACATCGTTATTTTTCGGCGGATCGGCAACAGTTTTTTCAGCCGACGGGATTTGCTCCCAGCGTTCCAATATATCCAGCGTCTCCCGGGAGCAATCAAATCCCGAACACCCCCACCGGGCCATCTGCTCAAGGGTGGCACGCAGGCTGCTGATCATTCCGTTAAGGGTAACCGTAGAATCCAAAGCTTATAATCTCATCAATTTTACAACCCGATCCAAAATAATATGGGCCAGATCTGATTTGGGAATCTTTCCCAGGGCCTCTTTAGAACCGTCCTTATGGTAAAGATTCACCTGATTGGTGTCGGCCTCAAAACCAGCGCCCTGGGTGCCGATAAGATTGCCCACCAGCATATCCAGGTTCTTGGCTTTAAGCTTTTCAACGGCATGGGCATCCAGATGCTGGGTCTCGGCGGCAAAACCGACCAGAAGCTGGTTGGTTTTGCGCTCGCCCAATGTTTTCAATATGTCCAAAGTCCGTTCCAGCGTCAACGTCTGATCAGAGTGGCTCTTTTTGATTTTATGGGCCTCGGCGCGCGCAGGACGGTAGTCCGACACAGCGGCACTTTTTACGACAATGTCTGAATGTTCTATTTGATTGAGCACCGCCGCCGCCATCTCAGCCGCGCTGATCACGGTGATGGTCCGCACGTTAAAAGGCGGCGCCAGAGAAGTGGGCCCGGTCACCAGAGTCACTTCACCTCCCCGCATTTCAGCGGCCCGCGCCAATGCAAAGCCCATCTTGCCTGATGAGGGGTTGCTGATAAAACGCACCGGATCGATGGCTTCCCGGGTGGGACCGGCGGTGATCAGAATTCGTTTGCCGTCCAAATCTTTGGCGGTCAGCATAGCGATAAGCCGATCCAGAATATAAAACGGTTCGGGCAATCGTCCCGGTCCGGTGGTGCCGCAGGCCAGCTCTCCGGCTTCAGGCGCCAGGATGTGAAAACCGAACGCTTCAAGCTTTTGCAGATTGGCCTGAACCTGCTCGGAGGCATACATGTTGGAATTCATGGACGGACAGATCATCACCGGTGAAGTGACCGCCAGCATGAAGGTTGTCAGGGCATCGTCCGCAATGCCGTGGGCCAGCTTGCCAACGACATTGGCGGTGGCCGGCGCCACAACCACCGCATCGGCCTTCTCCGCCCATTGGATATGCTGAACCGCGGCCGATTCATGGGGATCGAAAAGGCTGCAACAAACCTTTTGCTGGCTTAAAACGTCAAAGGTCAGCGGCCCGACAAACCGGGCGGCATTGGCGGTCATCACAACCTGCACAGACGCGCCGGCCTTGATCAACAACCGCAACAACTCGGCGCTTTTATAAGCTGCAATACCGCCGCAAACCCCCAATACGATATTTTTGTTTCTAAGACTGCCCGTCATAATCCCCAGATTCCGGCTTTGGTACGGTTTCACAGCATCGATCCCCGGAGCGGATAGCGCCCGCCGATTCAATCCACCGTCAAGTGCCTATTTGTGCAGCCCCAC
>JBFFHG010000495.1:0-3906 GCA_041557055.1 Desulfosarcinaceae bacterium | reverse complement strand
GAGCCATTAATAAAGATAGTCAGAGTATAAATAAAATCACTAACCCCTATATGGCCGCGGAACTCAAAAGAAAATAATCCCTCCTAAGGGGCTGCGCAAAAATTAATTCACATTTTAGGCCCCCGGATTTGGGTTGGATTTGTTCGATCAGAAGGCTGCAAAACCGGAGCAGGTGAGAAAAAGCATTCTGCCTAAAAAACCTTGCATTATAATCAATATGAAATCAACAAGAGCAAAAACAACACGGGAACTTTTACCATGAAAAATGAATACAATTTTTCAAAATCTGTTAAGAATCCATATGCCAAGCACCTAAAAAAGCAGGTACGCTTCGTCTTGGCTTTGATGTCATTGAATATTTTAAGAATTTATTTTGGTGAGACCGGAGTTCCATATCAGAATCTCATAAATCTCTATTTTCAAGATTGTGCACATTCACACAAAAAACTGAAATTAAACTGGGTCTCAAAATAAAATTGTAAAAGCGGAACTTGGCTTTGCACCTGATGCGGGCCAAGGAGCGGCCCTTACAGGTGAGAGCCGACGTTATGCTTCAAGCGGATAAGCCATGAATAAAGTGCTATGTGAAATACGAAATGCAACAATTAGTGATGCCTCAGATATATCTGAATTATCGGGACAGCTTGGCTATTCACCATCAGAGGTTGAAATTCAAAAACGTCTCAGTACCATGTTGAATTCTAAGGATCATGCCATTTATGTTGCCCTTTTGTCGAACGAAAAAATAGTTGGTTGGATTCATGTGTATGAGTCTAAAAGAGTCGAATCAGGATCATTTGCTGAAATAGGTGGTTTTGTAGTTTCAGAATCATTTCGCAGAAAAGGTATTGGAAAAGCGCTCTTAAAAGCCGCTGAACAATGGACGGTGAAAAACAAATTTTCTAAACTGCGGGTGAGAAGCAACATAAATAGGGAGGATGCAAAAAAATTCTACTCGAATATGGGGTTCTCTATATTTAAGCAGCAGAGGGTGTTTGACAAAAAATTAGGTTAAAAGCATAGTGAAGACTAATTCAGCCGACGCGAAAAGCCGCGCGGCTGATTAGCGACATTGGATTCCAATTATTTTACCCTATCGTTGCATAAAAAAGATGGCGAAGAGAAATTCGTATGCTGGTAATGCAAAGGGAGAAAGCAAAAAGGCCAATGGCGGCCTCAGGGGCTTTTTTCAATCTGTTCAATCTGAGTTTTGATTGTTTTGATTTGGGCCTGTTTCATCCCTTGGGAATAGGTCGGACTCAGGGCGCGTTTTTTAAGGGCCTCAATTTTTTGCTCAAGGCGCTTGCGTTCGGTCCGGATTTTCTCTTTGCGCAGCGCTTCGGCCACACGCTTTTTTTTGGCGGCCTGGGCTGCGGCTTTGAGTTTGCGTTCCTGTTCCAGTTGACCGGCTTCTTCCGAGGCCGCATCAACCATGCGATCATAGGTTGATCTGCGATTTTCGGCAGCGGCGTCGTTTTCGGCCGGCGATGGATGGGATTCCAATTTTTCAAAATTGTTAATCCCTTGGGGAGGCGGATCATTGCTGAAGCGTTCAACCCCCCGGTCATCTGTCCAGCGGTAGATTGTGTCGGTTACGGCAACTGCTGGCGACAATAGCCCTATCACTATTACCATGATGGTTAATAGATATGGTTTCATAAGCGGACTCCTTCACAGGTCAAATTTAACAATCATGACAAGTGTTGGCAAGGGCATTGAGTGGCGGGGGGGGATCGACGGCCGTTGTCACAAAGATAAATGCTTGTGCAAAAATCCTTTTAATTCAGGTTTAAGCAATACGATCAGCTTATGCGCGACCCTTCAGGTGGCCGTTCGCAGCGGAGTGGCGCCGGCGTTTGAAAAAAATTTCCTGATAAGGGTAAACAGATCGTCGATATCATATGGTTTTAATAGAAATGCATCCGCTCCCAGTTGGTTCGCTGCATTTTCGATATCCGGATTGCTGGTGGTGATAACAAATTTTTTGTCTGGGTATCGGCTTTTGACTTGGCTTAACAGCTCCAAGCCATCCATATCCGGGATATTGGCGTCGGCGATAATGACATCGGCCGCTTCGGGTTGGGTTTGGATAAACTCCCAGGCATGAAATCCGCTTTCGAAAGTGGCGACCTTTCGGTTGGTGCCATACTCAATGGTGTGGACGGCAAAATTACGGACCAGTTGATCGTCGTCAATAATGATAACCTGAAGGTCTGTGGTTGTGTTGTCGGTTGACACCTTATGCTACTTTCAAAAATTCTATCTCGGTCGGGCTGTTGAATGTAAGCGTCTGGCAGATAATGTCCAGATTCTCCTGCAAGGCGTTTTTGCGGTGTTCACCCATGGGGAACCCCTTGGATACGGCCTTGATCATGACAGCCAACAGCTTGGCCCGTTGAAAAAAGACATGATCGAAATCCATGGCGCCGGTTGGAGCTGCAGGGGACAGATGCGGGGGGTCTGTGATCAGCCCTCCCAGATCAATGGATTCACTCTCAATATGTCTTGCATTTTCCAGCATGGCCTGACGCCGATGCTCTCCAAGGGGGAATCCTTTTAGAAAAGCCCTGCCCATGACGATGAGTAGTTTCAAGCGTGCGATAAAAATATCATCCAGATCCATTTCGCGGGTGTGGGCATGGGATGAGCCGAGTCGAAGCATGCAGTCAGGTCCTTCCAAATTCCTCTGGGCGCGCTTCCCGTCGATGCAGATAAGCGAGCAAGCGGACTTGTAACTTTTTAGGGACCACAAGTCAAGGGTCGTATTGGGATGTTCGGCGTATGTCATATTCATGGTTGTTTTTCCGGCAATTTTTAATTCCGTTGGATGAAATAACATGGGCGACATCGTCAACATTGGGTCAGCAAAGCATCGACTGACGCTGTTTCCGCTTGAGTGTCCTTCTAACATATACCTAAAAAAGGAAGGCGTTGGGTAACGCACCCATTGTCAAAAGGCCTGTTTTGGTGGGGCTTGGATCCAGGCCGATATTGAATCAACTTCAAAAAAAAATATTCCGGATCGCCTGGGGGCTGAAAGGCGCTTTCCTTATAATGCGCAAGCGCCGATCCGAACCTTTTAATTGAAAGCAAATCCTAATAGTGATTGAATAAAACAACCGCTGCCGGACCCTCCGCCGATACTGCTCGCATTGGTCTCGGTGGTCAAAGAGGATGTGTCTGAATCCGAATGGGTGAAACTGACTTCATTGGAATCGCCGCTCATATCATCATCCTCATATGCCCGGACTACAAAATAATAGGTTGTTTTTTCATCCAACTCATCAATAGTACACTGAGTGAAGGTGTCGTCGCCGCTCCACCAAGGTTCATCATAGTTGTAGTTCTGACCCTCTGCACGGCCGAAAACGAAATATCCGTCAGGGGCCGGGGTGTTGGCATCCCATTGAAGCGTAACTTCACAAAGTGCGTAACCCGCCACTGGAATGGCCATTATTAGTAAGAGTATCGCTATGCCTATCCGGTACTTTGGAGCCATAATTTGAATCATGCTTTCTCGCCGTCACAGCAGGAGGACCAATTTCTGGGCCGCTCGAGTTCCATCTTCCGTGCATCTCCGGTCGCTAAAATTACTTTCGGTCGGAGTCGAGCCTAACTGACTTCATTACTATTCCAGCTTGGTGCAATGTTGCATACCGTGACTGAGCACATCGGATTCCGCTGTTGATAACCCGATCCTCTTCCCGCAGGATGCAAACCAAATAATGAAATCGACGTTTTTTCAAACGCAGCCGTCGTTCATTATCAATTAGGTTGGATACTTGGTTTCGATCATCTATCTTATTATCTCTCCAAAGTAAAGTGATTTTTTTTCACATCTTTCAGTATGTGACTCTCTTGACAAAAGAATAAAGGCAAGCAAACCATGTGCCATGTGTGAATATG
>JBFFHG010000494.1:0-3913 GCA_041557055.1 Desulfosarcinaceae bacterium | reverse complement strand
CAGTTACTTCGACTTTGAACTCGCGTTCCAGAACGGTGATAAAGGAAAGCATAAGTAATGAGTCGGCTCCCAGATCGTTAAATAAATGGATCCCCGGCGCCAACTTGTTACGATCAATGTTAAAAGCTTCAGCTACCAGGCCCTTGATTTTTTCATTCACTTCCATGTTTCACTCCTCTTTTTGTTTTGAATGTCCCCCCGACCCTCTTTCAGATCCTGGAAACGGCGGGTTTATTGATGCGATGGTACGCTCATGGGTACCGGTTTGCCTTTCAGGGATGATAAACGCCTCCCCATGTCCTGGCAGACACCAGCCGCGATAGGCGGACAGTTTCTGTTTGGATCGTTCTGCTAAAATGGTATCTTTCGTAAATAGTGATCGCCGTCCAGGTTGAAAATGATTACGGGCCACGATGACATCACCGGCAATGATGATGTCCGATGCCCTGTTGGGGTCATAGTAAACAAACGACACGTGTCCGTCCGTATGCCCCGGTGTCGCAATAACCCGGATACCCAATGCATTAAGTTCTTTGTGGCCGATACGCCGGACTTTGAGCATCTTTTCAGGTACCCCATCACGGGAAAAAAAACGCGCCACTTTTTCAAAAAGTGTTTTTGGCATACCGCCCGGGAGTGCCAAATATTGAAAAGCGACGCTTTTTAAATCCATACGCTGCGTGTTGAGGGCTGCGACCATCTCGATAAGATTGTCATGTTCCATATCGGAACAAAACCAATCGGCACGCGGAAAAAGCGGATTATTTTCACAATGATCCATGTGCAGGTGCGTATTGGCCACAATGTCAATATCTTCGGGGCGCAAATCCAATTTGTCCAAAGCCTTCAGCAGTTTTTTTCGTTCCGTGACGGCGCCGGTATCAAAAAGTATCCGCATCTGATCCCGAACCAGTAAAGTGGCAGTTGAACTCA
Organism: Desulfosarcinaceae bacterium; assembly: GCA_041557055.1. Lineage (GTDB taxonomy): Bacteria > Desulfobacterota > Desulfobacteria > Desulfobacterales > Desulfosarcinaceae > JARRKU01. The sequence continues at coordinate 2,980 of JBFFHG010000494.1, read as the reverse complement.
TTTCTATCCACGTACCGTATCCGGATAATAACGTGTATATACCGGGAGTCATAACGCGACCGCCTTATCACGCAGAAAACAGAACTGCGAAAGCGTGTGTTGAAGATCAGTGCTCTCCAGCAAGGCCGTACCGATGAGGAACGCGTCAAAACCGGCATTGAAAAGCTGCCGAGCCTGGGCAGGTGTACAGATTCCACTGGCACTGGCCACAATTCCGGCGCCGGTGGCGCGGCAGGCGTCTAAAAGTGCCAAGCTTTTGCCGATATCACGACAGCCCGTTTCTTTATCCAGAATGCGCTTATTGTTGACGGCAATAACCGCCCCTTGCGGCAAATGCAAACCAGCTATCTCTGCCGAATCCGATACTTCCACAAACGGGGTCACACCGATGGTAAGAGCAAAATCAGCCAAATCGCAGAGATGATCAACGGTCAATAGTTTTTTAGTCAGTAGCACCGCTGCGGCACCATCGGCTTTGCTTTGTAAAATCTGTCGCCGGTTGGTAATGAAGTCTTTTCGTAAAATCGGCAATGATGTTTGGCGCGCCAATTCTCTTAGCATGGCGGCAGAACCACCGAACCATTTGCCTGTCACCACGGACAGGCACGCCGCCCCACCGGCGTCATAACCGCTGGCAATAGAAGCGATTGTCCGTCCCTTCAGTAAATCACCGGCAGCAGGCGTGCTGGCCTTGATCTCGGCGATTACCGGAATACACCCGGATCTCTTTTTCGCCTGGAGCCGTGCACTGAATTCGGACATAATGGTTTTATTGCGGGTACAAGTCTGCATGGTATGTTTCTCTATCTGGCGCTGTATCGACGGACCTGTTCGAGTTTGTCCACGGCCAGACCGCTTTTTACGGCTTCGGCTGCCATGGACACCCCTTGTTCCACGGTTTGGACCTTTCCGGATAACAACAAAATGTAAGCAGCATTTCGCAAAACGGTTTCCAATTTTACACCTTTGATAGAACCGTTGAGAATCGCATGGGTAATCGCGGCATTTTCCATCGGTGAACCGCCTTCCAGTTCGGCCAGTCGATCATATCCGCTCGCATCTACACGATCTATTTCCATAGGGCCGACACCATCGGGACTCACGCGACGGAAATAGTTGCCGCCCATCGCGCAAAATTCATCTAGACCGAGGTCAGACCAACATATGATCGCAGTGCCTAACCCCAACTGGTGGACAGCCGCAGCCATGGGGTCGATTAAATCTTTGGACTTAACGCCAATAAGGCGGGCCCCCACCTCAATCGGCGCCAGTAAGGGCCCCATGATGTTCACAAAACCACCAACGGACTTAAATGTCTCCGGAAAGATGGTTACCGCCAGTCTACGGAGGATGGGCGCATACCATGCCGGGTTGACAAAACACAAGCCGATATCGGTCAGCATATTTTCAAATTGTTCAAAAGAAATATTCAGATTGATTTTCAAGGATTTCAGCAGATCAAGGGAGCCGCATCGACTGATATAACTATTTGAACCGCTTTTCACAACCACAGCCCCAGCGGCCGCCGCCACAAAAGCGCTTGTGGTGCTGATATTGAATGTCGGGCGACCGCCACCTGTGCCCACGATATTCACCGCAACAGAACTAAGACTTGTCTGACGATACGGATAGCGCTGCCGAATATAATCGATAAACGTTACCATTGTTTCACTGTCCAGCACACGATCATGCATGAGGTTGAGAAATTCCAAGGATTGATTGCGAGTTACCTGATTCTGCGCGAGCTGTTGCATAAAATGCGTGATAGAAGTGCTGTTAAACTCTGATTGCGCATATTTTTGAAGCGTGTAAGACATGCTAAGCCAGTTTCTCTTTGACCATGGGTCGTTAAAAGGATTTTGTGCGATTTCTATGAAGCCTTCTTTCAAAAGCCCGTTGCATGACACTGAAAGGCACGCGGCATCTCAAATCAATCGTCAACAGGCAGCAAACAGAGAGGCAAATGCGCCCGATGCCTTTTTGCTATTGGGGTTGCTGGTGACGCGCAAATACCATGCTGATATTGTTGCCGCCGAAGCCAAACGAATTGCTCATGGCATGCTGAATGTCTATTTCGACAGGTCCGTCTCGCGCTATTCGAAAATGGACCACCGGATCGGGCTCGCTGATGTTGGTCATAGGCGGTATTTGGCCTTTATTAATGACCAGGGTGGTAATGATGGCTTCAATGCTGCCAGCGGTTCCCAGCAGATGGCCTAAAACCGATTTGGTGGAAGAGGCATAAATATCAGGCAAATCCTTATCAAATACATTGGACATCGCCTGTGCCTCGGCGCGATCATTGGCCATGCTGCCAGTACCGTGACAATTGATGTATTGAATGTCACAGGGCTTGATTCCGGCTTCTTTCAGCGCAGCGTGCATGGCACGGGTAGCACCATCGGGAATCGGCAAAGTTGCGTGATGGGCATCGCAACTCAAACCAACGCCTATAATTTCGGCATGAATGGCCGCACCGCGTTTGAGCGCAGACGCCATTTCTTCCAGAACCAAAAAAGCCGCACCATCGCCAATGATGATGCCGGTGCGTTTGGCGTCAAAGGGGCGGCAATCCTTGTTCGAAACAATGCGCAGGGAGTTGAATCCGGCAAAGGGCAACTCTTCTAGCACATCACTGCCGCCGGCAATCATTATGTCGGTATTTGAGTATTTAATGGTTTCATAAGCGTAGGCCAGGCTTACCGTGCCGCTTGTACAAGCAGATGAAAATGTACACACGGGACCCTGCAAACCGAGCTTTTCGGCAATGTGAACCGCCGGCATGAAAATATGACAATGATCCACCAAATTGTCACTTCGGTGATGCCCGTAATGATACCACTTGGAGTATTGATCTATTTCACCGCCGCTGGTGGTGGCCATGCTGAATCCGGCCTTTATCAGGTCCGGATGTTGATCCAACCCGGCAGCAATAACCGCCTGACGGGCTGTGGCGAGTCCAACCAAACCACAGTCGTTT
>JBFFHG010000493.1:0-3914 GCA_041557055.1 Desulfosarcinaceae bacterium | reverse complement strand
TCCGGCCTTAAAGGCGAAAAAGACGCCCAATACGGTAAACAGGGTCCCAATCAGGGGTTGGATTGACATGGTTGTTCTCTTTAGACGCCCCGGGTATTGGCTCCACCGCCCAACACGCCAAGATTGATATCGGGCCTGAGCCAAACCCCTTCTATGACATCACCTGCCCGGCGAAATACCAGCGGCCCGGCCGGAATTCCTGTTTGTGCCGCCCTATAAGTTTTTCATACCGGTCTAAAGCGGCCTTCTGCTGCGCAACCAACATATCGGTTTCAAAGGGGATGTCGAGTCCGTAGCGAATGACCATCTCTTCACAGGCCATCTGACGCACCATGCGCGTTTTTTTTGGATCACGCATGGTATTTAATAACGTTTGAGGCGAATAAGGCTGACCGTCGCGGTAACATACTTCAGGTCGATAGCCGGATTCATGCGCCCGCCACCATTGGCGCCATTGATCCGGATCGCGGCTAAGGCGCGCCACTGTGACACCCGAGGTTTTGATATCCTGCGCCCCCCCGCGTTCATTTTCAAATAGTTCGTCTTCGTCCGGATCATCCGGGATAAAAACATCTTCATACAAATCAGCGCCCAAAATCATATGCAACGCCATGGCAGCGGCCTCGGCCCAAGCATTATTGCCCATCAGGGAAATCAGTGGTTCCACGCCGGATATGTCCCCGATAAGTCCCAGTGCAATGGTGCAATCGTCTGTTGCAGCCCCCTGATCCACCATATTGAGCAGCATGGGAAGATAGTTGCGGTGTCCGCCCAGGCCGATGGGCAGCATCAGGCAAGATTGCCCGGATATGCTGTGCAGGTGTTCATTCACGGAAAAAGGCTCTCCCATACGCAATAAAGCCAGTGCTGCATCGGCACAATAAACAGGATTGGCATGTTTTAAAAACGGCAGGAGATCTTTCTTGCACCCCGCATCCCGCATACGGCCCAAAGCCCACAAAACAGGATAGAGAAAGCGGTCTTCACAATGGGCCAGTGCTTGAACCAGTGCTTTCGCGGCCGGGATTCTGTTGAAGCCCAAAACCGTGGGCAATACGGGAATCCCTTGCCGGGGCTCGTCCACCAAAATCCGCACCATGGCGGCGTGCCAGCTTTGCGGAAGATCAAAATTCAGTGCATCGCGGAGGGCCTTGACGCGATCCATATCCTGGCTATCCACATTCAACAAGACCTGGCGGACAAGATCAAGGCGGTTCTGCCGGCAAAAACCCCGCACGGCTGTGTATAATTCACCGAAATCGCCATCCGCAGCGCTCTCTTTGCAAGCTTCAATGGCTGAATCCCCCCCCACGACCAGGGCATCGACATGGGCTTCGAGGCGATTCTCGAAATCCTCCAGATCCGGCCAGTCTATATCCGGATCGTTCAAAAGGCTTGCGCGCTGCTCGTAAAGAAACGAAGCCTCTTCCAAGTGCTCCGTGTATACCGCACATTTGAATTCTGTAACGCGTTTGCTGTCCATATTCCGTCAAGACACCTTCAGAGATTCAATCCTGAGTACATTTAGGTGAATTCGACAAAAGAGATTCACCAACACATCGAATGCACCTAAAGAACAGGCGACCTTTTCCAATGACCAAACCAGTCCATGGGGATCCAAGCCGGGCTCGTCGTTCATCAGAACCCCACTGTTTACAGGGAAAATGTTTTGATCCGCAAAACCGCCCATCATTAAGATAAAACCCCACAACAGCATGTATTCATTTATCTTTTGCTGTTTTTCAGGGGTCGCGATTTCCGCGAATTGCGCCTCGATGACAATTGTGCGCGAAACAACCTGAAGCTCGTAATGGAATGGAACCCCCGGATTGATCTGCGGCAGGGCGCTGCCCATTGTAAAATTCAGCAGCGCCTGGGATTCGGTAAATATTTTCAGTTGTTTGATCACGAAGACGGTTTGGGAAAATCTTTCCAGCAAGTTGGCCAGCACGGACCAGGCGCAAACATCGCAGCGCCAGTATTTCAGCCTCCAGGTATGGCTGGTTCCGTCAAAAAGATAGTCCGGCGCGGTATCGACACCGCCGGCATCCGGAGCAATATGCTGCCCGGCAAACATCCCCGTATCGGCGGCCCTGACATAGCTGGCCATCAGCATGATCAGCGAAGCTGCATGCTCGTCGCGGGCTCCGGACCCAAATGTCAATGCAATTGCGATACCCTCACCCAGTCCTGTCTGGTGGATCACTTGAAGATCCAAAGACGGTGTTTGTTTTTCACTTATCGTCATCAAATCTACCCAACCATTGCATGGCGTCGAAATCCGGGGTGCCGAACCCGCTGATGCTGAATCTTTTGGGTTTGAGGATATTGGCCACCCGCCTCAGGGCCGCCGCATCTTCGGCGCCATGGTTGATGTCGCCCACAGCCGGCGCATCACCGGCTTTGAAAAGCGCACCGTGCTTGAGTTCCAACAGCTTCACGTCATCGTCAAGGAGCGTTTTCAAGGGCTGGATTCCCCCCAATTCTTCCACGATGTCGTGTTTGATGAAGGTGTACCAATTTACATTGGGGGCCATACCGCGCATCTCCTCCATGGCTTCGCCGTAGTCCACGTCAATACCGTGGTATCGAGCGGCATATTTTAGAATTTGAGGCCTGGCGTCCTGTTCGGATATCTTGTCGTGATTGAAGGCAAACCCGAACCAGGCGCAATCGCATGGTATTGCTTCGAGGATGTTGACAATAAAGGGTTCAACATCATGGTTCTGATAGAAATCATGGGGAAATTCCATGCTGATACGATTGGTTTCCAAAGGCAGGTCGTCATCATCCAATGGCGATCCTTCGAAATGAAAGGCGAATCCGCCGGCATCCCCTTTTTCGTCGCGAGAAAGATCAAGATCATAGTATTCAAAACTCTTCGGCATCGCTTTCAACAGCTTTTTGTGCGTATTGAGCGTCCTGGCGGTCAAGGCACGGTATTCGCCGTTGGCGCCCTGGCACCCTCCAATGGCGCCGTCAGGAATGAAGGCCAAATACTTCTCCAATGCTTCCAGCACGTATTTGGCGATATCGGGAACCGGGATCGCAATGTACAATGTAAAATTGAGTCCCGGATTGATGATAAGATATTCTGTCTCTCCTATTGTTTTTCCGACTTGCAGTGTTTCTATATCCATGCGCCCCCGCTTCTAATTACATTCGGTACTTTTGATAAGTGTCGGTGGATTGGTTTTGGGGTTGATCCCCAATTTTCGGCTCAATTGCTGATATTTTTTCTTTTGCCCGGGTTTGCCTTTCTTGATATTGGGCGGCGTCCAATCCGGCCTGGCCGTGCCGGAAGATTCGCCTTTTCCGGATTTCTTGCCTTCAGGGCATTGAAATTTAAAATCGTAGAGTTTGGAAGGATTGCCATTGGCGTCCAGGGCCGCGGCATCCGGGAACGCTTTTCCTCGGATCGCGCCGAAATACTTTTTGAAAAATCCCGTGACAAAGGCGGCTGCATTACCGCCGCATTCCAGCGCCGACTGAATCATGGCGCTGGCTTCGATCTGCTGCCGGTTTTTCCCAAGACTTTGGCCGGTCTTCAGGTCGTATCCCATTTCGCCCTGAATGGGCGGATCGCCATTGGGCGGATTCTGCTTGCGGTGCTCGTCAATTTTCTTTTCACAGCATTCGTGTTTGGCATTGCCGTCTTCCAAACAGGTTTGGGTCGGTGGGTCCTTGGCATCCACCGCTTCAGCGCATTTGCAGGCGATATCCTTTAATATGGCTTCAACGGCAATTGTATTGGGCTGACCTTCGGCCGGGTGCCCGGAGTTGGGGGCGTTGCCGTTGGTGGTCATGGGATCGCCCAGCCGGGGCACGTTCTTTCCTTCCACCTTGACGTCGAAGCTGTAGAGAACAAACTTGGCCTTGCCTTTGTTGGTGCTGGATACAATTCCCTTGAGCGT
>JBFFHG010000492.1:0-3925 GCA_041557055.1 Desulfosarcinaceae bacterium | reverse complement strand
GCAACAGATGCTCCAGGGCCTGTTTGTGGCGGCCCTGGCGGGCAAGGGCGATGCCCAGGCAGATATTCAGTTCCGGGCTGCGGGGAAAGTGCGCCACCCCCTGCCTCAAGGTTTCGATTGCCGATTGCGGGGCGCCTTGAAATTGCTGAACCAGCGACAGCCCCCAGAAGGCGCGATGGTCGGGATGCAGTTCCAGGGCGCGTTGAAACAGGCGGCAGGCTGCATCCAGGGGGTGGCCGGCGCCTTGAAGGCCGGCATAGTCCCCGTGGCTGAAGGTCATGCCCAGCCGGGAGAGGAAATCGGCCTGCTCGGCTTTTAAATCCGGATCGTTTTTGAGTTTGATGGAACGGGCAAAATCCGGGAGCCACCGGTGATAAGCGTTGCGCAGCCGCCGGCCGAAGGCCAGCACCTGATCCTGTCCAAGATCGGGATCGGTTTCAAAGTGGAGAATATCCTCCCTGCGTTCCAGCCATACATCATCGGTGATGCCGGTCCTCTCTTTATAGCGCTCGTAGAGGGCTGTGCCGGGGAATATATCCAGAATATAGAAAATTGCACTCAGCGGTTTGATGATGCGGATCAACTCAAGGGTCTCTTCAATGGTCTGGTCGGTTTCGCCGGGAGCGCCGTAAATGAAATAGGCCCGGGCCAACATGCCGTGGGACACCGTCAGATCAAAGGCGCGTTGGATCTGATCGCTCGCGATGTCCTTGCAAAACAGGCGCCGAATCCGGGGCGAGCCGCTTTCCACACCGTAACTGATCTGCACGCAGCCCGCCTTGCGCATCCAGTGGAGCATTTGGGCATTGACCGCGCTGACTTTTGAGATCGCCTGCCAGGTGATTTGAAGTCCTTTTGCGATGATTTTACGGCAGACCTCAATGACCAAGTCGGTGTTCAGGGTAAACGTGTCATCGGAAATATAGAAGAAGGTGATTCCCCGGCCGGCCAGCAGCGCCAGTTGTTCCACGAAATAGTCCGCCGAATGGGTGCGGATGCGGCGATGCCAGAATTGGGGAGATCCGCAAAACGTGCAGCGCCCCGGGCAGCCCCGGGTCAGCGAAAGGTGCTGGAAATCAAAATAGCGGGCCGGTTGGGGCAGGCGATCCAACTCTTTGATGGGGTCGGCCGGTCGGGTTTGAAAGATGCCTTTGGGGGTCCGCAGGGCCAGTCCGGGTATTGCCGCGATGTCATCGGTGCAAGCGCCTGTTTCAAGGGCTGATATCAATTTCAGGAAGGTATATTCGCCTTCGCCTAAAACGATGAAGTCAATCTCCTTGAAATGGGTCAGCAGGTGCTCCCATAAAAATGTGGCGCCGATTCCTCCGAATACCACCGATACATGGGGGGCGAGGGCTTTGGCCGTGCGGGCGATGTCGATGGCGCCCCAGCGATTGGCATGCAGAATTGAAAACCCGATAATATCGGGTTTTCGGGCAATCAGCGTCTCCTTGATAAGGTCCGGCGTGTCCCTGGCGGCATGCCAATTCAGGATTTCCACTCTATGGCCGTGGGACTTGAGCATGGCGCCGATATAATAGAGCCCCATGGGCACGGCGGCAATTTCCGCCGCGTGGATGCGCTCTTCGATAAAATAGGGGTGGATGAGTAGAATTTTCATTTTGTAAATTGGTCCGACACACCTCAATTACCACAGAGCGCCGCTGGAACCCAGCGGAAAAAACTTGTCGCGAGAGGGGCGTCTGCCTGGTCCTGCGCTGGAAAATGTCTTGGGCCGTCAGCCGCTTGATTTGATTTTAACAATTTGATATTTAATGCTATACGATTGATTGTAATGGTTCATTCCTTTCACCCGCAGAATAAAGACAGGAACGTCATGCCTCAATTTATCAGAAGGGGGATCATTTTGGCAGGCTTGTTGGCGGCCATACCCTTGTCCGCAGTCGGCCTGTTGGATCGCGGGTTTCAGGCCTGCGGTCTGAATTATCTCTCCCAAACCAATAAAGCCTATCTGGACAGCGCCTTCCAGAAATCCCTGTCCGGTTTTTTACTGCTCTCCAGCATTAAAAGCGGTCTGGCCGTGGTGGAGGGTTCCACCGTGGGGGTGGGGTTTAATCTGGAGCTGGGGGATGTGGTTCAGCCGGTCTATGATTATGTGGATATCGCCTGGAAGGCGGCCCTGGCCGGCGGCAGCATCATCGTGGGCATGCAGTTGGCGCTTAAAGGGCTCGATTTCGTGGATCACTGGATTCTGGCCGGGGTGTTGGTGGTGCTCGTGCTGCGATTGCTGGCGGCATGGTACCTGCCGCACTGGAACCGGTTGCAGGGGCTGTTTAAAGAGGTGGTTGGTTTCGGCACCTCCACGGTTTTGGCCTTCTATTTGCTTCTGCCTCTTTCCGTCACCGGCGCGGCCGCTCTGTCAAATCAGATTACCCGCCCCATGCTGGAAGAGTCCCACGACCAGCTCCGGCAGATTGATAAAGAGATCAAGCCGGAGCGTCTGAATCAGCAGGTATTGGCGGATATGGCGGCTGAAGGGTTATCCGCGCCTTCATTGAAAACACGGCTGATCGATACGGCCGCCGGCATTCAGATGTTGATCACTTTCTTAAAAGCCCAGACAGAGAAGGTGGCTGCCCTGGCTTTCAGGCTGATCGCCGCCTATCTATTTGATTGTATTCTTTTTCCTCTTTTTTTCGGATTGATTTTGATGACCATGGTAAAAAGCGGTGTGCGTTATTTTTTCGAGATCGGCCCCCCGCCCGGATCCCAGGGATGAATCGGCAACCGAAAGGGAGAGGGGCCAATGCCGCCCGAAAATACCGTGCAGTGCCGTATGATCTCAAGGAGGCTCATGACCATGGCCGCAGGTGACAACATCATATTGATCGGTATGCCGGCGGTGGGCAAAAGCACCATCGGGGTGCTGCTGGCCAAGCGGCTGGGATTGGCATTCGTGGACACCGATCTTTTGATTCAGACCGGCGAAGGGGCTCGATTGGAGCAGATCATTGCCAAAATCGGATTGGAAACCTTTTGCGATTTGGAATCCCGATACGTTCAAAGTTTGAACATCGAGCGGACGGTGATTGCCACCGGCGGTAGCGTGATCTACCGCGCCCAAGCCATGGCCCATCTGCAAACATTGGGGCGTGTGTTTTTTCTCGATATTCGGTTGGCCCCCTTGATTGAGCGATTGAACAGTCTGGATACCCGGGGCGTGGTTTATCTGCCGGGTCAGACCATCGAGATGCTTTACACTGAGCGTCGTCCCCTCTACCAGCGTTATGCCCACACGACCATTCAATGCACGGGGTGTGCCCCGGACCAGGTGGCCCGGAAAATCGCGGCGGCATTAGTATCCCAATTCCTTTAATATTGAAGAAAGTATGGATAATCGCTCACCGAGCAGTTCGTCATCATTGCTTAATGCTTGCTGAAACAACTTTATATCCTCATCTATTTTGGGGTTGTCCGTGCATATTGCGATAGTCATTGCATCGCCCTGGATACCGACCCTGTCAATTGTTTTTTTTTCAGAATCATATAGTTTTGCATAGCGATAAGCTTTTTCAGCGAAATACTGTTTTGCTCTGCAAACAAAGATTGCCAGATCAAGCACGCGGTGAAGAGGAATTTCTTCGGATTGCCTTGACCATTTTTCACCTGTATATCTCCATACCTTTGCCGAGATATCCACCTTGCCCCTGTCATTCCATTGAGCAAGTCCTAAAGAAAGCCCCTTGGCATCGGTTTTGTAAGCATATCTGCCGTCAATATTTTGATAATTTTCAGAAACAATAACCGGTTTATGTTTTAATGTCACTGGTATCTTCATCGTCAAAAAAATCCTCAGGAAGTTGTTTACTAACGTAGTTAATTACTAATTTAGTAAAAAATTATCATGCTGATATTGTGCCTGTCAAGGGGAATAACAAAATCGGATATTGCGGTCTCGTGTTTC
>JBFFHG010000491.1:0-3926 GCA_041557055.1 Desulfosarcinaceae bacterium | reverse complement strand
CTTTGGATCGGATATCCCCATTACGGATAAGGCGATCCTGGAACAATTCGAGTTGGCCCATCAATGGGAGTCGGATGGCGAAGGTGGGTTCCGCAACACCGGTACAACCAAAGGCAGCGTGGCGCCTGAAATCCTTTTCATTGAACGCTGTATTAAATGGCTAAAGCCGGGCAGCGGCCGTATGGGAATTGTGTTGCCGGACGGCGTTTTGGGCAACCCGGCGGCGGAATACATCCGCTGGTGGATCATGCGTGAAACCCAGGTGCTGGCCTCTGTCGATCTGCCTGTGGAAGCTTTTATCGCCGAAGCCAACGTCAACATCCTTACCAGCCTGCTGTTTCTGAGACGCAAAAGCCAAGAAGAAAAAGACACCGAGGCCTTGGGCGGCGCCGAACCCTATGATGTGTTTATGGCTGTGGCCGATAAGGTCGGCTTCGACCGCCGCGGCAACAAGCTTTTTAAACGCACACCCGATGGCGAAGAGATTGTGGAACCCAAGCAGCACATTGAACGCATTCGCATCGGTGGGCGCATGGTGGAACGAAATTTAACCCGCAGTGAAAAAATCGAGGACAACGACTTGCCGGTCATTGCCCAAAAATACCGTGAGTTTCTCAAGGAGCACGACCAATGAGCAGTCCTGTGAACTACCATGAAGGGCGCTTCCCGCCCGACAATTTAGATTTGGCCCGATTGTTACCCCTGGTCGGTCCGGCCAATGCTGCAGTGGCTCGCTATGACGGCGTATTATCCGCTATCCCCAATGCCCATGTCTTGCTGAGTCCACTCACTACCCAGGAAGCGGTGCTCTCCTCCCGTATCGAGGGCACCCAGGCCACCATGGGCGAGGTGTTGACCTATGAAGCCAGCGGCAGCACCGATGAACCGTCCACCGCCAAAGAAGCCGACATCTGGGAGATTCTCAACTATCGCAAGGCCATGCGGGCGGCCACGCAGATGTTAAACGATTTACCGTTATGCCAGCGCATTGTTCTGGAAAGCCATCGGATCTTGCTGAACAGTGTGCGCGGCCATGGCAAATCCCCGGGCAAATACCGTAAAATTCCCAACTGGATCGGTCCCAAAGGCTGCCCCATCGAAGAGGCAAAATACGTCCCCATCCAAGCGGAAAAACTGCCCGACGCAATGTCCCGCTGGGAAAAATTCATCCATGGTGAATCCCCGGATCGAATGCTTCAACTGGCATTGCTGCATGCCGAGTTCGAAGCGTTGCATCCGTTCCTGGACGGCAACGGACGCCTGGGTCGCATGCTCATCCCTCTGTTCCTTTACCAGGCCGGCATCATTCACCAACCCATGTTCTACATCAGCGCATACTTGGAGTCCCATCGCGACGAGTATTACGAACGGCTGCTGGCCATCTCGCGGGATGACGATTGGAGCGGTTGGTGCGCCTTTTTCCTTGAAGCCATCCATATCCAGGCCACGGAGAACCTTGCCAAGGCCCAGGCCATTCTCGACTTGTACAACCGCATGAAGGTCCTATTTGCCGAAAAGACCCATTCCCAATATGCCATTCATGCCCTGGACTGGGTATTTGAACGACCGATTTTTAAAAGCTCGGATTTCGTGGGGTCAGGCAATATCCCAAGACCCACGGCACAGCGGATTTTGAACCTGCTTAAAACCGAAGGCATCCTCCGGGAATTAGTACCCGGAAGCGGTCGTCGCGCGGCTACATTAGCCTACCCTGAACTGTTGAACATTGCGGAGGGGCATGATGCATTTTGAGGCTCATGCATGAGCGACAACCCATTTTGTGGCTCATATTTATCAAAATGTGAGCCACAAATAGCTTTGTATCGATTTCGTGAGCCACAACCGATTATCGGATGAAAAAAGAGTGATAGACCGGATGAGCGATCCAAACCAAGAGGACAATGAAACCCCGCGAGATGAAAGCGAGGATCGGGGACCGGACAATTTTTTCATCGACATCCTGACCGGCAACAAGGAAAGCGTCTCGCCCAAAAAGCTCCTGGTGCAAAAGGTGCTGCGGCAACTCATCGAAGGCTATGGATTCAACCGGCATGACATCGAGGTGGATTACAGGCACCGCATCAAAGGCGGCAAGCCTGCTAAAATCGATATTGCCATTTTTCAGCCGGGCGCCGATCACACCAACGAAAACCTGCAGCGGATTATCGTTTGCAAGACCCAAAAAAAACGTGAAAAACTTCGCTCCATGGCCGAGGCCGAAGCCGACCTGGACACACGGCTAAAATCAAGCGCTTCGTGGAACGCGCCAAACTATATTACATTCAGATGGCCATATTCAAAGATCGCGTGGAGATCCACAATCCCGGCACACTATATGGCAATCTGACCATTGACGATCTGCGCAAAGGCAATGTTGCCCAGCGCCGCAACCCCTTGATCGCCAACCTGTTTCGGTGTATTGAAATGTGGAAGCCTGGGGCCGCGGCATGCCTCTGATCCTTAGATATTCGCCGGACGTGGTGTTCCGCGAAATCGGTAACCTGTTTATCGTCGCCTTCCGCCGTCCGTCCTTCTTGAAGCAGAATGATGCAGGAGAGGCCACTACCCAAGAAAAAATTATAACCAGCCTACGGGCCGCACCCGTCTTGACCCGCAAGCTGCTGGCGCAACGCCTGGACATCTCGGAAGACGGAGCAAAATATCACCTGAACAAACTCAAGACGGCGGGTAGAATCCGGCATGTGGGTCCGGCCAAGGCGGGCGCTGGGATGTGATTGAGGGCCGCATGGGGACTTCAATCACAATCAAAGATGGAAGCGAAGATGAATACGCTTGGACCTATACACCCGTGTTATGAATTCAATGCACGGTGTATGAAAAGGTGCATTGCCGGTGTCGATGGTTTATTACCATCTCCGAATCCGCCAGGGGGCAAAGAATCATGAGCGAATACCAATATTACGAATTTTTGGCCATCGACCGGCCGCTGACGTCGGAGGAGATGGCGGATCTGCGCGCGCTTTCAACGCGGGCCAATATCACGCCGGTCAGTTTTACCAATGAGTACCATGTTTGTACATCGTTTGGCTGGCGGCGCTGACCGGAGAAATGATGGATGATGATGAGATGGAGCCGCTATCCGTTAACGGGCTGGGTGGTTTGACGTCGGCCCAACAGGCGCTCGCGGAGTTTTTAGAGATGGACCAGGACCTGTTGACGGGAGCCGGCAGGGGCAGCCTGGCGGCTTTGGACGAAGAAATTTCTCAAAGGGAGATGGATGAATGGATTGATGGCTTGCCCCGGGGCGAGGTGAAGACGATCCTGAAACAGCTCCTGGAGTGCAAAGGCCAGCAGGCCGAGAGAACGCTCAAGAACCGATTCGCGGCATGGCGGCGTGGCTTGAGGGGGGATGAAATCGAAGCGCCCCGGCGCACGGTGGGAGAACTGCGCAAGAATGCCGGGGTGGCTGAAAAGATCCGCCTTGAACAAAACAAACGCGAACAAACACGGCTGGAGATCAAGCGTTGCAAGGAGCGTGAGACGTATCTGAAGAACCTGTCAAAGGATTTTCCGAGGATATGGAAGTCGGTTGAGCAGACCGCCGAACGGGGATCGGGCCTAGCCTATGATGAAGCCTGCCGTACCCTTGTCGATATCTCCGAAGCCTATACGCTTAGCGCGAACCGGAAGCACTTCCAACAGGAGTTGAAAAAATTCATGACCGACCACATGCGGCGCAAGGCGTTGGTTCAACGTCTGGTAAAAGCCGGTATCTGGAAGGGTGAATAAGGCAGAGCCGAACCCGGGGCGCAAATATAGGCTTTACGATAATTAGTGTCTGAACGGTAATTGAATATATAATAATAACGGTTTGCTATAGCATTTTATAAAGGAGAAGATTTTCCGGGTTTGTGAAGAATTTACTTGCACAAATCACCCTTAACCCTTATGTAAAGTGTTGTTAT
>JBFFHG010000490.1:0-3927 GCA_041557055.1 Desulfosarcinaceae bacterium | reverse complement strand
TTTGGATTTCGATATTTGATATTATATTGTTAATTTTATAATAATCCTGATATATTAGACGACTATGAGATTGTTGAGGTAAATGATGCCCATTTATGAATTTTTCTGTGACGACTGCAATACTATTTTTAATTTTTTTTCAAAAACCATCAACACGCGCAAACAGCCCCTATGCCCCAAATGCAAAACCAAAACCCTGGACCGTCGGATGTCGGCTTTCAGCATCAGCGGCCGCGCCAAAGAAGAGGGCGGCATGGACGATCTGCCCATGGACGAGGGCAAAATGGAGCAGGCCATGCAAATGTTGGCCGGCGAGGCGCAAAATATCAATGAGGATGATCCCAAGCAGGCGGCCGATCTCATGCGCAAGCTTACCAATATGACCGGAATGGAGCTGGGAGACGGCATGGAAGAAGCCCTGCGGCGAATGGAAAGGGGCGAGGACCCCGAGCAGATCGAAGCTGAGATGGGGGATTTGCTGGAAAATGAAGACCCTTTTCAACCGGCAGCCTCCAAAAACCCCAGAACAGGGAAGCGTCCCATGCCGAGCCGGGATGAGACGCTTTATGATCTTTGACGGCCCGTTGAATAGATTGGGAAAACAATCGGCCAGAAAGGATCTGATTTGCGGAGGCAGCCATGGAACAATCAATTCTTTGCAGAATCGAAATCCGGCAGGGGGATGTCACCCGGCTGCCGGTGGATGCCATTGTCAACGCAGCCAACCCCCGCCTGCTGGGCGGCGGGGGCGTGGACGGCGCTATTCACAGGGCGGCCGGCCCCCAACTGCTGGCCGAGTGCCGTACGCTGGGCGGTTGCCCCACCGGCGAAGCCCGGATCACCTCCGGCTATAACCTGCCCGCCAGGTATGTGATTCACACCGTGGGCCCGGTTTACAGCGGCCGGCCCCGGGATTCCCGGCTTCTGACCGCGTGCTATCGCAACACCCTGCAACTGGCACAGGCGAATAATATTCGCACCATCGCCTTTCCAGCCATCAGTTGCGGGGTATATGGATACCCTGTTGAAGATGCCTGTCAAATTGCCATTCAAACATCCGCTGCGTTTTTAAAGGAACACCCGAATCCGGAGCGGATCATTTTCGTTCCCTTTTCCGATGGCGATCGGGGGGTGTATGAGGCGGCCCTGGCGCGTTTGAAATAGAGGGCAATCAGGCCTTTTAAACGATTTCATGATCCCCACGGCTTTTCATCCGGACGGGCGACAATAAAAAGCGGCCGGCCGGCACAGCGTCATATTATTGAAAATATCTATTCATGGTTTTTGGTGCTATAGAGTTTGGCTTGACAATTGCCTTCTGGTCAGGTACCGCTTTTTGGGGTCGATCAGGCTCGCACGACTGAATTGACAAGCACGATGCTTGTGGTTAGCATTGAATCTTAATGCTCAAATGGAATAGTCCATGGGGCATTGAGCAACAGCCATATATCCTTCAGCTTCCCAGGGGTGCTAAAGGAACGTAGCTGAATTTTTTTTGAGGAGGACACCATGTTCGAAGTAACACCTGCGGCCACTGAACAAATTGCGGCATATTTCAAGGACAAGGAGATTCGCCCCATTCGAATTTTCCTGAACGAAGGCGGCTGAGGCGGTCCCGGCTTGGCCATGGCTCTGGATGAGCCTAACGAGTTGGATGAAAAGTTTGATGTGGACGGTTATAAGTATGTCGTCAACAAAGATTTCCTTGAGCGCGCCCAACCCATTAAAGTCGATTTCCACATGTACGGATTCAAACTGGATTGCAATCTGCAGTTCAGTAGCGGGGGATGTAGCTGCGGCACGGAGCAGAAGAGCAAGTGCGGCTGCTGAAATCAGCGACCCTGCAAATTTTCAAGGCGCTTTCGGGGCAGTCCCGGCGGCGCCTTTTTTTTCCGTAAAGTGATCCGGCTTGATCCTTCAGCCCAACAACCCTCATTTCAACCGGCCGCAATAAGTTACACACAATTGACCTCCCCGTTCTGCTATGCGATAGTAACGATCCGCCCCCCATCAAATCATCAAGGAGGTTGGTCCATGGCAGCGGTGGATTATCGCATTGACGAGCATGTGGCAGTGGTGTCGCTGAACAGCGGCGAGAATCGATTTAATCCTTCCTTTCTGGAAGTTTTTCTGGGAGTTTTGGATGAGATCGAAACCGATACAGCCGCAACCACCATGGTTGTCTGCAGCACCCACGAGAAGATTTTTTCCAATGGCATCGATTTGGAGTGGCTGGCGCCGGTGATTCAGCAAAAGGATTTTGCGGCCTCCAAAAGTTTTTTTTACCAGCTCAACCGGGTTTTCAAACGGCTGGTGACCTATCCCCTGGTTACAATTGCCGCCATTACCGGCCATGCCTTTGCCGGCGGCGCAATTTTCAGTTGCGCCTTTGATTTCCGTTTCATGCGATCTGACAGGGGCTTTTTCTGTCTGCCCGAAGTGGACCTGGGGATTCCCTTTTTACCTGGCATGAACGCGATTTTGGGCAGCGCCATTCCGCGGCACGCCTTGCAGGAGATGCAGTTGACCGGCGCGCGGTTCACCGCTGAAATGTGTCTGGCCGACCATATCGTCAAAGGCGCTTTTCATCGGGATCAACTGATGGATGAGACCATGAATTTCGCCCGGCAGGTCAATAAAAAGCGTTCCGTTGTGGCGGAGCTTAAGGCGCGCTTGAACCACCCCATTGTCGAAGCCATTGATGTGGCGGACGTGGCCGTTATCGAGTCGACCGTATTTCAGATCGCTTAAGGCCCCAACGGCTCATAGCCCATGGCCGGTGGCGGGCGGGTATCAAGAGGTGACACCATGAACACTCTTATCACCGGCGGTTCGGGATTTATCGGCACGCACCTGAGCCGGGCCTGTTTGGAGGCCGGCCATGAGGTCACGGCACTGGGAACAAGAGCACGCCACGACCGCATCGACCATCCCCGGTTTCACTATATGGCCGCCGACACCACCCGCGCCGGGGATTGGCAGCATCACGTTCCCGGGGCCGACCGCATATTCAATCTGGCCGGCTGCAATATTTTTCAGCGCTGGAGCCGTCAATATAAGCAACAGCTTTATGAGAGCCGGATCTTGACAACCCGCAACGTGGTGGATGCCATGACGGCAAACACCGCTGCGACCCTTATCAGCACGTCGGCCGTGGGTTACTACGGCAGCTGCGGTAATACGGAGTTGACCGAAGAGTCGCCAGAGGGCAAGGATTTTCTCGCCGTGCTGGCCAAAGATTGGGAGGCCGCGGCCAAAAAGGCCGAAACCAAAGGCGCCCGGGTGGTAATCGCCCGGTTGGGAATTGTTTTGGGCGCCGACGGCGGGGCCCTGGCGAAAATGGCACCCGCGTTCCGTTTTTTTGTGGGCGGTCCCCTGGGAGACGGCCGGCACTGGTTCCCCTGGATTCATCTTCGGGATATGTTAAAATCTCTCGATTTTTTAGCCCGGCGCTCCCAATTGAGGGGGCCCTTTAACATATGCGCCCCCCATCCAATCTCCAATGGTGAGATGGCCCATGCTTTGGGCAAGGTGTTGGGCCGCCCGGCCAGGATGGCGCTGCCCGCCCCGGTGCTCAGGATAATGATGGGCGAGTTGGCCGGCGTCCTTCTGAGCAGCCAGCGAACCCTGCCCGCCAGGCTGCTGTCGGCCGGATATGAATTTGATTTTCCGCAAATTGACGCGGCCCTGACAGATTTGCTCAAAGCATAGAGGTTCGCCGCACCGGCGTTATCAAAAGGAATCAATCATCCCATGTGAAATATCATCTGAAAGGGGTTTAATTATGATGGATTTAATGACTCTTTTGAAAGAAAGACGCAGTATCCGAAAATACCAAGAGCGTCCCATCGCCGAAAGCGATTTGCAGCAGGTTCTGGAGGCGCTGCGCTGGGCGCCGTCATGGGCCAATACCCAATGCTGGGAAGT
>JBFFHG010000489.1:0-3935 GCA_041557055.1 Desulfosarcinaceae bacterium | reverse complement strand
TTTCATATGGAGGGCCGCCCACCGGAATTGCAGTGGTCGCGGACGATCTTACCGGCGCTGCGGACACGGCGATTCATTTCATTCCGGACGGCGGGGAAATTCTGCTGGTGGATGTCTCCGGTGCGGTTGCCGTCCCTATCACGACCGGTGCTTCCCGCCTTGCGCTCAACACGGCCAGCCGGGGATTGCCGCCCGATGCGGCTGTTGAGAGAGTTCGGCGCGCCGCTGACTTGCTGTCGTCCCTGTCCGTTCCGTTGATCTACAAGAAAGTCGATAGCCAGTTGCGCGGCCTACCGGGTTTGGAAAGCGAAACCCTGCGCAAACGCCTCGGTCTCAGATGTGCGCTCATTGCCCCGGCGTATCCGGCCCAGGGACGCACGACCCGGGACGGAATTCACCTTGTGCATGGTCTCCCCGTGGCCCGCAGTGAAGCGGGCCGGGACCCCGTAACCCCGATCCGCGTATCCTGTCTGCCCGAGCTCATCGCGGCCCAGGCCGGGGTCAAGACCGCACATCTGGCTCTGCGGCACCTGGAGCAAGGCCAGGCATCTGTATGTGCCGCCATAAAAAAACGCCTTGAGGATGGCGCCCAAGCCATTACCTTCGATGCAACCACGCAAAAGCATCTTGAGCTGATTGCCGAAGCAGGCCTGGGGCCGTTCAAGGGGGCCCTTTTGGCCGGCTCCGCAGGATTGGCCCTGGAGGCGGCAAAAATTTTGCGGGGCGGCGCCCGGCATGCTTCCGCCGTGCTGCCCAGGTGCCGCTCGCTTTTGTTTGTCTGCGGCTCCGCTTCCCGCACTTTGCACCAGCAGGCGGACCGGCTGGCAGCCTGCGGGGGTTGTCGAAAAGTGACAATCACCCCCCGGAATCTGGCTGAGGCGGATAGCTGGCGCAAGCTGTCGTCCGCTGCGATGGACGCATGGCAACAGGGCAGTTTACTCGTAAAGTTCTCGGATCGGCCCCTTGCTCAATCTGGTGCGGATGCGGGGCAGATTCTCACCAGGCTGGCGGAATTGATTGTGCAACTGGCAGAACGGAAAAAACCGGACGGGGTATTCCTGTCCGGCGGCGACACCGCCAGGGAAGTGCTGCGCAGAGCAAAAGCGGTTGCGGTCAGACTCAAATCCCAGGCGCTACCGGGCATGGTCTGGGGATTTGCTGTTCAAGGTGTGTTGGATAGGGTGACGCTGGTGACCAAATCCGGTTCTTTCGGTGACGACGAAGATCTATTGAAACTATATCGAATGTGGGAGAAGAAAAGTGGTGAAAATGAAAAAAAACGTTAAACCCCTGTTGGCCATAACCATGGGAGATCCTGGGGGAATCGGACCGGAAATAAGCGCCAAGGCTTTAAACCTGGAAGAGATTCATGGGATCTGCCGCCCTCTGATCGTGGGAGATGGCGCAATCATGCAAAACGCAGTGGAATTTTGCGGACTGAACCTGCGCATCAACGTGGTGGCAGCCCCTGAGCAGGCAAGATTCCATCACGGCACCATAGATGTCCTGGACTTGAAAAACATGCCTTTGAGCCGGCTCAGGCACAAACAGGTGACGGCCGATCAAGGCAGGGCTTCGTTTGAATATATCGACAAAGCGATCCAACTGGCGTTAGACGGCCTAGCCGACGGTACCGTGACCGGTCCCATCAACAAAGCGGCCATCAACGCCGCGGGATTCCATTTTGCCGGCCACACCGAAATCTATGCGCACAAAACCGGCAGCAAAGACTACGCCATGATGCTGGCGGACAAGGACTTCCGGGTCGTGCATGTCTCCACCCACATTTCTTTGCGCCAAGCGTGCGATACCGTCAGCAGGGAACGCGTACTCAAAGTCACCGAGCTGGCGCACGCGGCGGTGAGCCGGTTATGCGGCCGCCCCCCGCGTCTGGCGGTGGCCGGTCTCAATCCCCATTGCGGCGAAGGCGGTTTGTTCGGCAACGAAGACGACCGGGAAATCGTCCCGGCGGTGAATTCCGCCCGCAAACTGGACATTCAGGTGGAAGGGCCGATTCCCGCCGACACGGTGTTTTCCAAAATGAAGGGGGGGCAGTATGACGCTGTTGTGGTCATGTACCATGACCAAGGGCATATCCCAATGAAACTCCTGGGCTTTCAGTACGATGAAAAAACCGGGGTTTGGGGCAGTCTGGCCGGTGTGAATGTAACCCTCGGCCTACCCATTGTGCGCACCTCCGTGGATCACGGCACCGCCTTTGGGAAAGCAGGGGAAGGCAGGGCCAATCCCCAATCCCTCATTGAAGCCATAAAAATGGCCGCCATCCTGGCCTCATCTTAACTAGTGCCCATCCAGAAATAGGCAAATTTAGTCGAGATCAAGGCCTGCGAAAAATTTTACCACAGGCATATGGTTGATATTTCGAGGATAAAATTTTGAGCGCAACACGGATATCGGACAAATTGGCCATTTATGGATGGGCACTATCGTTGCAAACGTCGGAAGGCTTCAGAATCACGCCGCCGTAATCTACTGCAAAACCTTGGCAACGCGGGATCTGGAGTCCTCCGGCCTTGCCGCAGGGTAAAAAAGATAGCGTAAAACAGACCCGATCCTGAAGTGCGCCCCGGGTAAATTCCTCGGAGGGTGCCCCAATTCGGCGTTTGTTCAATTCCCACAAGGGTATAGTATATCTTCGCCATCCTAAAAAAGTTACAAAATTTCGCGGCGTCAGTATTTGCAATATAAACAAATTAAATTTATAATGACGGTGTCATACCGGCCCATTGCACACCAGGTTCATCAAACGACTGCAAAGAGGGAGACAACAATGAATGCCGAAAAAATAAAAGAAAGTCTACAGAAACTGTCGGCAACCGTATCTTTCAAGTACCCTGCAATTGGTTGGTATTTTTCTTCGGAAAAAATTGAAAATTCATTTGTCTTTAGAAAGGATAAATGGGTCTGTATGTTCATGTACTTGAAGATGGTCATGAAAAAGGGAAAACGAATTCGATTCTCTGAAGATAATGTTGGCGCTTGTACCGGCCCTGCCGAATATTGCGGTTTTAGTCAACTTACCGATGATGGAGGACAATTTATAGCGGAAACTGAGCGATTTAAAAAAAACAGGGGCCTTGCCCAAAAATATTATGAAGAGTCTTTGAGAAGCATCCATCCCCCCAAAGAGAAATATGTATACATTGAAAAACTTGAAAATATGGATAAAAACAGAGAAATTGAAGTCCTTAACCTTTTCCCTGATCCGACGGGTCTGGCAAGTCTTGTGGTTTTATCAAACTACGACAGGGAAAAAAACATGGACAATGTGATGACGCCCTTTGCTTCCGGTTGCCAGTCTGTCTTTACACTTCCTTATAATGAAAAATTTCAAAAACAACCAAAGAGTGTGATTGGATTGATGGATCCGCTTGTCCGACAGTTCATTCCTGAAGATATGGTTTCATTTTCAGTGCCCTCAAATCGTTTTGTTGAAATGGTGAATAATATCAAGGGCAGCTTTCTTGACAAGAATGCAGGAGAACCAACCGCCTGACCCAACGAATGAAACGGTGTCGGTCCAAATATTGGCGCCACTTGCAGTTCTTCCATAAGCCCAGTCGAAGGGGTTGGTGGTCAACTTATCAAAAAAGGTTTGGAGCTGTTAAAAGTAGCAGGAATGAAACTGGTATTTGTTCTCGGGCATCCCGATTACTATCCGAGATATGGATTCAAACCAGCGGGAAAGCTTGGTTAGTATCCATCCATAAATAGGCAAATTTGCCCGATATCTGCGTTGCGCTCAAAATTTTATCCTCGGAATATCAACCATATGCCTGCGGTAAAATTTTTCGCGGGTCTTGATCTCGACCAAATTTGCCTATTTCTGGATGGACACTGGTTGTGAAGCCCCACACCCCATTCCGGAAGAACACGCTGGTTGTTTAATTTAATTTCAAATAGTCTTCAATTAT
>JBFFHG010000488.1:0-3942 GCA_041557055.1 Desulfosarcinaceae bacterium | reverse complement strand
TGGAAGTCGGAAATTTGCTGCCGGCGTTTTAATCCGGTCCAGCCGCTGCCGGAAAAATTGACCCGAATCAGGGCACGCACCAATAGCACGGCCTGATATTCAATGGCGGTGGGCGAATCCTGGTTGGGATGAAAATATTTGATGGAGGACTCGTCCCGGCCCACATCATGCAGGGCCAATGAGAGGCTCTTGCGCGGGCTGTTGGACAGGCTGTGCTGAAGCGCATGTTTCATGGGGGCATCCAGTATCCTGGGTTTCTGGTAGGTGGCGGCGGTGGAAGCTGCCAGATGCCGCGTATAGCGGCTGTCCCAGAATCCGCCCCGGTCCAGGCGGGCCACAAAATGTTTGCCGCCCAGCATGTTGCTCAGCGGCGCATTCTTAAGAGATTCATTCAACCGGTGCATGGCGTACCAGCAGTGATGCAGGCGCGGG
Organism: Desulfosarcinaceae bacterium; assembly: GCA_041557055.1. Lineage (GTDB taxonomy): Bacteria > Desulfobacterota > Desulfobacteria > Desulfobacterales > Desulfosarcinaceae > JARRKU01. The sequence goes on along the minus strand of JBFFHG010000488.1, from coordinate 3,510 downwards.
GCGGCATTGTGGTACATCATGGAGGTTTCGTTGACGGTCATGGTATAGGCTGCAAAGTGCTGGGAAAAGCCCGGGAAGGTGCGGTTCCGGTCGGGGTCGGGTTTGTAGTCTTTTTTGATGTACTCGTCGCGATAGCCGGTGGCGTGACCAAGCTCATGGGCAAACGTGTGCGCACTGAAATCGTCTGTGTGTTCGGTCACCGGCATGGGCGGGCTGAACGCGCCGGGCGTGCTTTGATAGGTTGATTTCCTAAGCTTGAACAAGGAGTAATGCTCGGGGCCTTCATCTCGAATCGCCCAGTGGTATGACCGGATGGTGGAACCGTCTTTGCAGATCAGGGCCAGGAACTTTGAGCGTCCCCCCAAGGCGTTGCGCTGGGCGGTGCGTATGGCCGGATGACTGAACAGGGTCGTATGGTTGGATCGTTCGCCAAAATCGATATTAAAGCCGCCCGAAGGCCGGGTGACGGAAAAGGTTTCCCGTTCGTCGAAAAAGTAGAAAAAGCGGATCTGGGTGCTGGTCTCCGTGGGGGCGGCATCCTCCAGGTAATAGCGCTTGAGGTTCCATTGCGCCATGGCGGTGTAGACCCCTTGATCGATATAGGTCTGCACATCGGCGTTGCCCGGCAGGGGCGTGACGGCAGGGACGTTATCGCGGGTGTCGCCCATGAAGCTGACGGAAAGATAGATGATCAGAAATGAAATCGGACGATTGCCGTGGGCATGGCAATGATGGAAATAGTGCAGGTCATAATCGCCGGTAAAACCGAACTCATTTCTGCGATACATCATTGCATCGGTGTGGCAAAAATCGGCATCATTGCGCACGGCCGCGCGGGCACCCACCACCATGCCCTTATCTTCCCATTGGTTTTCCGGCCGGGTGCGTTTGGCGCCGACCGGATAAAAACCGTCCCGGAAGAAGACGATTTTGGCGTCCAGCATGTCGTCCAGCTTTTCGGCGATGCAATTGCGGGCAAAGGGGATGCGACTGGTATGGTCTTCGTCCCCCTTTTTCAGCAAGGTCAGAAAGCCGGTGGCGCTGTCGGCTTTGAGAATCTTGATCCGGGAGTTGTTGCTCAGGTTTTTGGAATTGGGCGGTTTCAGGTGATCGGCATCCTTGATATCCTGAGTGCCGCCGGCAGTGTCCAACAGCACGATGTCGTCAAGGCTGAAGACCAGCGGATTGTCCGGGGCGGTGACGCTGGTACCGAAGGGTTTAAGCTGTTTGATGGTGCGCAGCACATCCTCGAAGCGGTCCGTGCCTTCGTCATTACCATCGTAAAGTGTGCGATAGTTGCGGGAAGACCAGCGTTCGGGAAGGTCGTAGTGTTTACGGCGCTCGGCAAAGTTGGCCGTCTGGTTCAGGTCCGTGATTTCAGCGGCGCTTCTGGTGATCAGGCGCGGGGCTGAATCCGAATTCCGGGTATAGACGAATTGATCGGGGGCCTCAAATTCGAAATGGAGGCTGCGCCGGGCCGGATCGTTGAATGGGGTGTTAAAGCGCACCTTGACCGCATAAACGCCGCTGTCGTCGACGATCTGGTAGCGTTGCTCGACGGCCAGTTCGGTGCTTCCGTTCTCATAGGCCCGGATCTGAAGGCCGTCGGGCAGATCGCACACAGCGTGTTTGACGGCATCGATGTACTTGAAACCCAGATGATAAGTGACCGAGTTGATATCCCGGGGATCGATATGCAGGGGCAGCAAACGCAGGTTGGGCCACAGGGGGCACTCCTGCTCGGTGTGAATGGTGGACCTGCGGTCGAGACACTCGAACTCGGGGGGACACTCGTTTTCGTCAAAGAGCAGCACTTCCACACGGCGATTGGTCTGGGATTTGTATTCGTCGCGCTGCGCCTTCTCCATGGGGAAAGACTCCCCGCAGGCCACAAAGCGCCGGTCATTGTCCAAAAAATTGAGTCCGCCGCGCATGCTGTCCAACTGGGACGCGGTGACATAGATTTTACGGCACATCTCGCGGTTGTAGATATCATAGACCGCCAGCCAAAGTTCCCTGGGCCATTTGTGGCGGCCGTCATAGCCGATGCGCCGCACGGTTTGAAAGGCATCCACCCGTTCATCTTCCGGAGGGTCGAATTCGGCGTTGTAGTGCTGGATGAAATTCTCCGTGGCGTGGCGGGTGTCGTCTCCCCAGATGTCGTCTACCCCTTGAGGATTGCAGGGCCAGCGTTCGCGCATGCGGGTGGCGATATAGGTCAGGATCTGCTGGTAGTCCTCGACCTTGTGCTTTTCAACGCAAAGATCGGCCCACTCTGCTCTCTGACCGGTGAGCAGATAGAGCACATTGCGGGCCCGCAGGTCGGAGAGTTCGAAATTGTAAGCAGCCGATCCGGTGGTGTCGGTGTGACCGGCCACCATGATCCTTTTTCGGGGATCTTCTTCCAGTTGGCGGAAAAGAAGGGCCAGGGCATCGATGCCGGAGGCTTCTTGCTGGCTCTCCTGGGCCGGTGCGTCATCATCTTCCGGTTCGGAGGGGCCGGCGGGCATCATCACGGCACTGTCGTGGTGAAAGAGCACCTCCTCCATCTCCAGGACATGCACGTTGAAACGCTGCAGCACAATCTCCCACTGCCGGTTGGAGACCAGTTGGGTGCGCTGCAGCAGATTGCGAAGAATACTTTGGGTTTCGGCCGAGTTTCCCATAGTCACGCTGACATCTTTGATTGACAGACCATTTCCGCTCCCTGAAAACTTTTGAGGACACGATCGATTTCTGCGCCTCTGGTTTTCCAGGTTTTCTTGGAAAAGGAGGCGGTCAGTACATATCCGGTGGCGCCTTCCAGCAAGTAGATCACGCGCTGGTAGATGGTTCGATCCTTGACCGGGGTCCATTTATAAACGATCTCATAAGCCGGCCGACCGCTGTCGAGCATGAGGGGACCGCGTTTGAGTTCATGGTACCCCTGCAGGGTCTGTTCGACTGCATGGATATTGATATCGGCGTATTGGCGCAGATCATCGTGGGCCACACCGTGCTCGACGGTGATCATGATGTTTGGTTGAATGCCGTCCTCTTCCGGTCCCGCGAACCGGTAGACGGACTGGTCCTGCCACTCTTCGGGAAGGTTCAGGGCGAAACAACTGTTGCGCAAGCGCCCCGGTCCGTTTTGGGTATCGGAACCCTTTTTGCTTTTCAAAAACATGGCTTGCCACCCGTGCCCTTAGAGATCCGTAAACGCCACCCGGCAGTTGCCGGGCGGGATATTATCTTCTTTCTTACAGCCATTGCCGTCCAGGGTCCCCTTGCGAATCTGCCCGCTGGGCAAATAGAGGGTATACTTTTTATTGGGTATTGGATTGCGCTGATGGTCCATCAGGCTGATTTCGATCCAATCCTGGTAGAGCAGCAGGCGGGACCTGGCTTTCTCCTCCTCCACATGAACGAAAAAGTAGTAGTCGGGATAAGAGTAGTTCCGCTGCTCCGGGTCCGAGGCGTCTTCTTCGGGATTGAAATCATAGATCCAATCGGCTTGCACCCTGGCGCCCT
>JBFFHG010000487.1:0-3944 GCA_041557055.1 Desulfosarcinaceae bacterium | reverse complement strand
GATCGCTGATCTGCAATACATTTTTCAAAGAACCATAGAGCCGATCAGACCGGGAAGAAAATACCCTCGTAATCATAAGGCCAGATCAAGAAAATTCTTCCCCCAGTACAAACCGATCGGTTAAGTTAATGACATTGGGTTATTACCGGCAAGGATCTGATGATGAGCTTCGGCGCGCTGGTGCGCCTGATTCCCACATCCGAATCCAATTGGGATTTCGGTATGGGCGACAAAGTATCCGGCTATATTGGCGGCGCCTTGGAAAATACCTTCTTCAAAGATCACCCCAATGAGGCCGGATGGCTCAATGACAGCTATATCCGCAATGAAGACAAAATCTATTTCAACGCCATGCCTAAAGACAGACGATGGAGTTTTTATGCGGCCCTGGAACATGATAGTGCGCTGGAGACTTCGTCTGTGGATGCCAGGGGGGGCAAAACAAGCAACGACAGCAATTTCGGGCTTGAAAGACTCCATGTCACCATGGCGCTGCCAGCCGGCCTGAGGCTGCACGCCGGATGGGACATCTGGACCATGGACACCTATGATGCCGCTGCAATGGTTTATGGCGACGACAACCCGGGCTTCTGGATAACCGGCGACTACGACGCCGTCAATCTGAACATCGGCTATTTCAAGCTCTGCGAAAACGATTTCCAAACCAGCATCGCCACATTGAACGGCAACGAGGACGACGACCGCGATCTGTATGCCGGGTATCTGACCTACATACCCAACCCCAATCACAAGATACAGACATTTTACGCTTATGATCGCATCCGCAACATAAGTGCCAAGGATTTTCTGGCAGTGCTCTCCTCAGGTACCGCCGGTATTGTGGGCGATGTTCCCGACACGGATTCACACCATATCGGTGCATATTATGTGGGTAAATTCGGCCATCTGGAGTTATTCGGAGAAGGGGTGTACCAATTTGGAAAAGCCGAGCAGACCGGCCTGGCGACCGCTGATTTCGATATCGCCGCTTATGCTCTGGCGTTTGACGCGGCCTTTGAATTTAAAGGCAAACTGACCGGATTCCCCATGAAACCGCACCTGGGAATCATGTATACATCGGGCGATGACGACCCTGACGATGATACCCTGGGGGGCTATAATGGTGTCGTCAACGCCCAGCGCTATTCCAAACACTGGGGTGGCGAGAACACCATTATCGGCGACACCAACTTTGTTCTGGGCAGCATGCTGTATGGGTATCTTCCCGAACTTTACGGAAACGGAACGCCGGTGTTTACCGGCGGCTTGCAAAATACATCCGACCTGGGCAGCGGCCGCGGTGACAATCCGGGCATGACCCTGATCAGTCTGGGATTGACCGTGGCGCCGAGGCAGTACCTTATATTCAAAACCAATGCCAACATGTTCTACTGGAATGAGGACTTCGTTGTGACCAATATGGTGACGGGCACCGGCAACACCACGGTTGAAGGGGGTTACGTCGGCACGGAGTGGGATAACGAACTGACTTTCGTGACGAGCAAAAACACGTATATCAAAGCCCAGGCTTCATTCTTCTTTCCAGGCCAAGGCATCGAAGATGTCACCGAAGCGCTTTCGGGAACAAAGAGCGATGATATGGCCATGCGCATTGCAGCGGAATTGATCTGGAATTTCTAACCTCTCCACAGCAGCTTCACGCGATTGCCGGCGGATGGGAACAGTTTTTCCTCCATTTTATTCGCCAAAGAATGGTTGACAGTTCATATCCAATACCCTTATGTTAATTCCCTTATAACTACCGGTGCCCCTTTGGGCATAATAGGGAAAACGGTGAAAATCCGTTGTGGTCCCGCCGCTGTGACCGGGAACGAACACCGCAAATCGCCACTGCCTGTTCAAAACAGATGGGAAGGTGCGGCAAGTAGGATGATCCGGAAACCAGAAGACCTGCCGGAAGTGACGGCCCCTGTACTCGAACGCGGATTCGTGGGGCGTGGACTAGGCAATTGGCTGTTGAATGCGTCGCGCCGCTCAGGCAGGACGATTTGCGTTTCGCGCAGCCAATAACCGCAGTCAAACCGGGGAGATCAAGTAAAACTGGGTGCAATCCCCCGGCCCGCAACGGGCCGGGGGATTTTTTTTGTGCTATCGACCCCTTACAAAGGAGGGCATTATGAGGGAAGAACTGAACATCTTGGACGACTTCCCCCCCACTGCGCATGAGGCGTGGCTGGCTGCTGTGGACAAGCAGCTCAAAGGCAAACCTTTTGAAAAGGCGCTGGTGAAAAAAACCTACGAAGGAATTGCCATTCAGCCCATGTATTTCAAACGTGATCTGGAGGGACTGCCCCATGCGGACGCCATGCCCGGATTTGCGCCCTATGTTCGCAGCGCCTCGGCTTCCGGAAGCCGGTTCACCCCCTGGCGCATTGCCCAGGAGATAACCGAGCCTGACCCGGAAGCGTTCAACACTGCCCTGCGCCAGGACCTCGAACGCGGGCAGGATACAATCAACATCCGGCTTGACAGGGCCACCATGGCGGGTCGAAACCCGGACGAGGCCGCAGCGCAAGATGTGGGCGCGGCAGGTCTCTCCCTGGCCACCACCGGTGACTTTGCCACGGCGTTTCACAATATCGACCTTCTCGACTATCCGGTTCAGATCCAAACCGGCCTTTCCGCTGCGGCCATCACCGCGCTGCTGGCCGCTTTTTTCAAACTGAACGGCCAGCCGGTCGCCGGGTTGAAAGGCTGTATTGCTTGTGATCCCCTGGAAACACTGGTGCTTACCGGCAGCCTGCCCATGGCCCTGGAAAAATACTTTGACGAAATGGCGTCTCTCACCCGCTGGGCCATGGCCAACACCCCCGCTCTCAAAACCATTGCGGTTCATGGCGCGCCCTACCGCAACGGCGGCGGTAACGCCGTGCAGGAGATCGGGTTTGCCGTTGCAACCGGCGTTGCCTGCATCCGGGAGATGCTGGATCGCGGTCTGACCATTGACGCGATCTGTCCGCGCATTCAGTTCCACTTTTCCATCGGGCCCGATTTTTTTATGGAGATCGCCAAGTTTCGCGCCGCCCGCATAATCTGGCACAATATCACCGAGGCCTTCGGCGCTGAAGCGCAATGCCGTAAAATGGTGATCCACGCCAGCACCTTGCAGTACAACAAGACCGCGGTCGATCCCTGGGTCAACATGCTGCGCGTTTGCACCGAAGCCTTTTCCGGCATTGCCGGCGGGTGTAACAGCCTGCACGTCGGCCCTTATGATGAGGTGCTCCGCCGGCCCAACGCGTTCTCACGGCGAATCGCCCGCAACGTGCAGATTATTTTCAAGGAGGAAGCGCACTTCAACAAGGTGATCGATCCGGCGGGCGGCTCCTGGTATGTGGAAAACATCACCCTGGAACTGGCCAAAAAGGCCTGGGCCCTGTTTCAGGCCGTGGAAAGAAAGGGCGGCATTGTATCTGCTCTTAAAGAGGGCTTCCCCCAGGATCAGGTTGCCGGAATTGCGGACCAGCGGACCAAAAATATCGCCACCCGCAAAGACCGGATCGTGGGCACCAACATGTACCCCAACCTGTCGGAAAAAACCGTGGAAACAGATGACTTCGACCATGGGGCGTTTCAGAAAAAACGCACCGCACAGGTGGCGGCGTTTCTCAGGACCGCACAAGGCGATTTGAAAACGGCCGCCCTTGACGCCGTGTCCGCCGCCAGGGGCAATGCAGATGGCGGGGTTGTGGCCAAAGCCATTGACGCGGCCCTGGTCGGGGCCACCCTGGGGGAGCTGACGGCAGCCCTGCAGGCGCCATCCCCCGGCGTGCGCATCGACCCCCTAAACATCCATCGTGGCGCGGAACAATTTGAAACCCTGCGTCGGAACACGGAAGCGTTTATCGCCAGGACCGGTGCAGCCCCTGAAATCTTCATGGCGAACATGGGGCCTCTGGCACGCCACAAGCCGCGATCCGACT
>JBFFHG010000486.1:0-3947 GCA_041557055.1 Desulfosarcinaceae bacterium | reverse complement strand
CGACAATGGCCACGGCATGGATGGCGCCACCCTGTCGCGCATCTTCGATCCGTTTTTTACAACCAAAGGACCTGGGTTGGGAACCGGATTGGGATTGTCGGTCAGCTATAATTTGATTAAACAAATGGGCGGTGAGATCAGGGTGACCAGCCTGCCCGGCAAAGGCTCCACATTTACGATTCAACTGCCTATGAAACAGGGGGCGAACGCCGGAAGTTCGCAAAGAGTTGTGTCGCTTAAGTCAACCGGACAAGGATGAACAGGGGCGCAATGCGTGGTTCGGTCTGCGGCAAGGCTGAAATACCCTGAAAATGAAAACAATGATGATAATGATCCATTCTGCAAAAATGGAAAAATCAAGGAGATACCATGGATGACCACATCCTGGTTGTGGACGATGAAATCGACTTTCTGCAAAGTGTGCGCCGAGGGCTCCTGGCGGCCGGATTCAGAAATATCCGCACGGAAAGCGACCCCTTCCGGGCGGGGGCCATGTTCGACCGGGGTGAGATTTTCGATGTGGCCCTTATCGATATCACCATGCCGGGCATGGATGGCCTGGAGTTGCTGGCCAGAGCCAAGGAGGCCTGTCCCGATATCGAAACCATCATGGTAACAGCCCATAACGACGCCCGGTATGCCATCGACGCCCTTCGCAAAGGCGCCTACGATTATCTTCTCAAGCCGGTCACCTGGGAAGACCTGGTGGCATCCATCCATCGGGCGCTGGAACGTAAACGCCTGTTGGAGATTCTGACCCTGGACAAAAGGCCGGACATTCCCGGGTTAAAAAACCCTGAGGCGTTTAAAGCCCTGAAAACATCCGCCCCCGGAATAAAAAAGATATTCCGCGAGGCCGAGCTGCATGGGATGAGCAATGTCCCCATTCTGATCACCGGTGAGAGTGGAACGGGCAAGGGGTTGCTGGCTGCCGCCATTCATAAAGCCAGCGCCCGGCGGGAGAATCCTTTCACCCCTATCAATATGGCGTCGTTGCCCAGTGAATTGTTTGAAGCGGAATTTTACGGCCATACCGCCGGCGCCTTTACCGGTGCAAAACAGAGCCGGACCGGATATGTGGAACAAACCAACGGCGGCACCCTGTTCCTGGACGAGATCGGCACCCTGCCCTTTGAGTTGCAGGGCAAATTGCTGCGCGTCCTGCAGGAGGGCGAATTTATGCGGTTGGGGTCAAGCCGGCCCCAAACAGCCGATTTACGAATCATCACAGCCACCAATGCCGATCTGGACCATTTGCTCCAGGAGGGCAGATTTCGAAAAGATTTATATTACCGTTTAAAGGGCGCCTGGTTGCGCATGCCGCCATTAAGAGAACGCAAAGAAGATATCCCCTTGCTTGCCGCCCATTTCATGCGCGAAATTCATACCGGCGAGGGGGCGGGCATCGAACCCGGCGCCATGGAAATTTTAATGCACTATGATTTTCCTGGAAATGTCCGGGAACTGCGCTCCATCATCCATACAGCGGTCAACTTATCCCAAGGCCGCCCCTTAAAGGAGCAGGTTCTGCCTCCGGAGGTTCGCAAAGGCGCTCTGGCAGGTCAGAAACAGCTTGCACCGAATCTGGAGGGCGTCATGCCCCTGGCGCAGTGGGAAAAGCGGTATATTCTTGAAATTTACCAACGCGCCGATCGGAACAAAGCGACGACGGCCAGACTTTTGGAGATCGGCATCAACACCCTGCGTCGCAAATTAAGCGCCTACGGCATTTCCTGAAGGCAACACCTTCATTTTGGAGGATTTTTTCCGATGCAGGGCCGGCAAAACAATTCTGAATGTGGTGCCGCGGGGTCCGGTATCCATCACTTCAATACGGCCTTCATGGCTTTGAATGATGCCATAGCTGATAGAGAGACCGAGCCCTGTCCCGGTGCCGGCCCTCTTGGTGGTGAAAAATGGATCAAAAATGGCGCCCAGATTGCTTGACGTTATACCGCACCCGTTGTCGTTAAACAGAATTTCCACGCTTTGATCTTCCCCTTCCACCGGGCGGGTCACGATAATCAGCCGCTTGTAGGATTGATTGCGCTGCCGGCCGGTGGAACAGCCGTGAAAAGCATCCCGTGAATTGGACAGCAGGTTCAAAAACACCTGCTCCAGTTGATTGGCGTTTCCCCTGACTTTCGGGAGGCCGTCGGCCAGATCCTTGACCACCTTGATGCCGTGCAACCTGAGCTGTTCGCCGATCATCAAAAAAGCATCCTCTATGATCCCATTGATATCCACAGAAGAGAATTCAGCCGAAGATTGGCGTGAAAAGCTGCGCAGATGGTTGATGATCGCCATCATCCGATGGGTGTTGCGGGCAATGGTTTCAAAAAACGACGGCATTTGTTCGGAAAGGCTCTTGTCAGATCTGCCAAGCTGCCGTTTTATCAATTGGGCATTACCGCGAATGACCATCAGGGGCTGGTTCAGTTCGTGGGCCACACCTGCCGCCAACTCTCCGATGGAAGCCAGCTTGCCCGATTGCACCAGTTGACCTTGGGCCACTTTCAACTTCTCAAAAGCCCGGCGCGTGCGGGCTTCCGATTCTTTGAGCAGACACTGATTGCGCCACATGGCTTCGGCCGCCTTTTGGCGGCCGTATTCAAAACAGCCGGTCATGACGGCCACGATGAGTTGGGAGAGAATAAAGCGAAACTTGAAATCAAATGCATAGTCAATACTGGCGGAATTCAAAGCCGGAATCGACAACAGCATGCCTTGGGTCAGAATAAAAAACGCCACCCACACCGAACCTTCGTAGCTTCCCAGAATGTAAAAGGCCACCAAAGGAAATGTATAACTCCACAACGAACGCGCATTGCCCGGACCGCCGAAGATCAGGTAGTAACAGAGCAGGGCTGCCAGTAAAAAAATGAAGAGCCGAGCACTCAAAATCAGGAAGCGCCGGTCCTTGAGAAAATAGATGAGAACCAGCCAAATGGAGGTTAAGCCGGCCAAAAAAAAGACAATTGAATTCAAAACGGTTTCGTTCTGCCTTGACGTATACATGCTGAAGGACCAGAAAACAGCGCAGCCGATCCATAAGAGATTTCGAAAGAGACGGCGTTTGCGCTCGAACTCGATGGCGTGCTCCACCTCCGGCCGGAACGCATCCGTGCCAAGGTTCCCGGGAGCGATTGGTGTTGTGTTCATGAACATACCTCCATGCCGTCTTCAAGCGGGCCAGCGGATCTTTGTCCGGGCCGGGGCGGTAACGGGAAAACAGGCATGCCCTGTCCCGGCGGGCAAGGCGGGAACTTGAAATTGACTGCTGGAGAATAGATTGTCGCTAAACCTCTATTGTTTCGAAAAAGAAACAATCCCGCCCCGCCTGCTTGGCCCGATAAAGGCGGCGGTCGGCCAGTCCGATGAGCGCTGAGGAATCCCGCGCCTCATGGGGAAATTCAGCAGCCCCCATACTGATGGTGACCTGAGCTTTGCGACCGTCGCAACTGAAGTCGTGGTAGCGGGTGCTTTCCAAAATCCGCTCGGCAATTCGAACAGCTTGATTTTTATTGGTTTCAGGCAAAAGAAGCAAAAACTCCTCGCCGCCGTAACGGAAGATGATATCCGTCACACGCAGGCTATCTTCCAGCAGGCGCGCCATCCGCTTCAGCACAAAATCGCCGAACAGATGACCGTATGTGTCGTTGATTTTTTTAAAATGGTCGATATCGGCCATGATAACGACGAAAGGGTGGCTATAACGGGTGGCGCGAACAACTTCATCCAACAAACATTTATGCAGGTGACGATGGTTGTACAAGCCCGTGAGCGGGTCCTTGACGGCCATCTCTTCAAGCTCTTTGATGAGCTGGTTGTTCTTGGCCTCCAGACGGCGTTTCTGAAGCGCACGCTGTATGGAAGCCATCAATACGTCCAGGTCTTCCAACGGCTTGAGCAAATAATCATAGGCGCCGCGGCGCACACATTCGATG
>JBFFHG010000485.1:0-3950 GCA_041557055.1 Desulfosarcinaceae bacterium | reverse complement strand
GGTGCTGGGTAGGGGGTGTGAAAAAGTGCACATAATTGAGGGGCGGGTGGCGTTGGCGGATATGGTGCGCGCCACCTGGTTGCTGATCGAAATTATTCAGATTCATGCAACGGCTGACATACACCATTTATTAAGGAGATCCATGCGATGATGCTGGCCTATTTGGATTGTTTTTCAGGTATCAGCGGCGACATGACCTTGGGGGCATTGGTGAACCTGGGGGTCCCGGTGGATTGGCTGCAGCAGGAGATCGGCAGGCTGCCCCTGGACGGATTTGAGATCAAGGCCCAAAATATAACGCGCCACGGCATCCGGGCGACCCAAGTTGAGGTGGTGGTTCAGGAGAGTCACCACCACCGGGAGTATGCGCACATTCAAGCGTTGATCACCCGCAGCCCGTTCAGCGAGCCGGTCAAGGCCAGGAGCCTGTCCATTTTTGAACGGATCGCCGATGCTGAATCCGCAATTCATGGCATGCCCAGGGATCATGTCCATTTCCATGAAGTCGGCAGTATGGATGCCATTGTGGATGTTGTGGGAAGTTGCCTGGCCATGGAATACCTGCGCATAGATACGGTCATTTGTTCATCTCTGCCTTTGGGGGGGGGATTTGTGAAGTGCCAGCACGGCACCTTGCCGGTGCCGGCTCCGGCCACTTTGGAAATACTCAAAGGCGTTCCGGTTTATTCCGGACCTGTGGAAAAAGAGATGGTGACGCCCACCGGCGCGGCCATTGCGGCGGTCCTGGCTGCTTCGTTTGAGCCCATGCCGGCCATGAGGGTGGGGCAGGTCGGCTATGGGGCCGGCACCCGGGAGTTGGAATCGCAACCCAATTTGCTGCGGATAATATTAGGGGCGATGCAGGATCAGGAAAAGAGCCCGGCCGGCCAAAAACTGGTGATGGTGGCGTGTTGTATTGATGATATGAACCCGGAGTTTTTCGGCTATCTTATGGAGAGGCTTTTTGATGACGGTGCCCTGGATGTCTTTTGGGTGCCGGTTCACATGAAAAAAAATCGGCCCGGCACCATGGTCCAGGTGTTGTGTGAGATAGAGAAACGGGATGCGGTGGTGGAAAGGATTTTTTCGGAAACCACGACCATTGGGGTTCGTTTCCATGAGGTGCACCGCACGGCTTTGGCGCGTGTGGCTTTTGAGATCGAAACCCCGTGGGGGCTCGTGGCGGCTAAAAAGGTGACCGGCATCGGCGGCATTCAGCGGGTGGTGCCTGAATTTGAAATCTGCCGGCAGATTGCTCTGGATCAAAATATACCCTTGCCGCAAGTCTATGAAACGATTTTGCGGGCGGCTGGGCAATAGCTGCGGCGCGTGCCGCACAGGGTTGCCGGACCAGGATCGACTGCGCAGAAATAATAGTGGTTGCACCTATTTGGCGCGAACAACGCCTTGACAAAATTTATGGCAAATTATAGAGACGGGCCATGATTTTAAAACCAAATGCCGTTATGTTCCTGGCAACAGGCGCTTATGTCGGACGCATTCCGTTCGCTTCCGGCACGTTCGGTTCTTTGGTCGGCCTTCCCATTGTTTATCTGTTTTCCAAGGCAGATTGGACCCTGGCAACAATTATGACCGTGATCCTGGTCTTGCTCTCGGTCCGGGTGGCCCACCTGGCAGAACAGCGGTTGAAAACCAAGGACCCTGGTTGCATCGTCATTGACGAAATCGCCGGCATGTGCGTGACCATGCTGGGCATCCAGCTGACCCTGACAACCGGCATTGCCGGTTTTTTTTTGTTCAGAGTTTTTGATGTGATCAAGCCGCCGCCCGCCAGGCAGATGGAGCGAAATCTCAAGGGGGGATGGGGTGTTGTCATGGATGATGTGGCGGCCGGAATAATGGCGAACATTGTTTTGCGCTTTGGGTTGTTTTTGTTCTCATAGGCCGATGATCGATCGATTCGTAACAAATTCGAAAAATCGTGAAATACCTTCATAGAGAGGTTGAGCAGACGTTGAAAAAAAGCCCTCCTAAAACCACCATGCAATCCGGGCCTGTCAAAGGCAAGGTGCGTGAAAATATTGAAGCGTTGGTGATTGCGATCATACTGGCGCTTTTTATCAGGACATTTGTGGTGCAAGCTTTTACAATACCATCGGGTTCCATGCAAAACACCCTGCTGATCGGTGACTACATTCTGGTGAACAAGTTTATTTTCGGCGTCAGGATGCCGTTTACCAAAACGACGATCATACCGGGAAAAGATCCCCAACGGGGAGACATTATCGTTTTTAAATTTCCGGGCGATCCCAGCAAGGATTTTATTAAGCGGGTGGTTGCAATCGGCGGCGATACGGTGGTGATTAAAAATAAAAAAGTGTATGTAAATGGCGAACTTCAGGTTAATGAACATGCCATCTATTCAGACCGGAGAACCTATTCCGATCCGCTGCATCATCCAGTAGAGTTCTTGAAGCGCGACAACATGCCGGCCACCAAAGTCCCCGAAGGCAAACTGTTTATGATGGGAGACAACCGTGACGAAAGCAACGACAGCCGGTTTTGGGGATTTGTGGATATCTCCGCTGTGCGCGGCAAGGCCTTTATTATTTACTGGTCATGGGACCAGAACAAAAAAATCGGTGTGCGCTGGGATCGGTTGGGCGACATAATCCATTAAGGGGGAACATGGCTCTGCAAAGAAAAGATATCCTCGATTTAGCGTCATTGTCGGCGGACGAAATCCGATTGATATTGGATACCGCCGAAAACATGCGGGAAATTTCTGATCGTCCGATTAAGAAAGTCCCCACCCTGCGGGGTAAAACCGTTATTCTCTTTTTTTACGAACCCAGCACGCGCACCAAGCTCTCTTTTGACATCGCGGCCAAACGGCTCAGCGCGGACAGCCTTTCGATTTCCGCTGGGATGAGCAGTCTGGTCAAAGGGGAAACCCTTTTGGACACGGCCAGGAACCTGGAAGCCATGAATCCCGATGTGGTGGTGTTGCGCCACGCCTATTCGGGGGCCCCCCATTTTTTGGCGAAGCGATTAAAAGCGTCGGTCATCAATGCCGGTGACGGCACCCATGCCCACCCCACTCAGGGATTGCTGGATATGTTGACCATCCGGCAGCATAAGGGGAAACTGGAGGGGCTCAGAGTAGCCGTTATCGGTGATATCGCCCATAGCCGCGTGGCGCGCTCCAATTGCGAGGGGCTGACCAAGATGGGGGCTCAGGTGGTGCTTGCCGGTCCCTCGACCATGATCCCATGGGGGGTCGAGATGTTGGGGGTTACTGTCGCCGATTCAGTGGAAAGCGCTGTTGAGGGGGCTGATGTCATTATGATGCTTCGCATTCAAAAGGAGCGTCAGAAGAGTTTTTTGATGTCCACGGAACGTGAATATGCACGTTGCTACGGACTCGATTCCCATCGTGTGGCGCTGGCCAAAAAGGATGTGGTGATCATGCATCCGGGGCCCATCAACCGGGGGGTGGAGATTGCGCCTGAAGTGGCCGACGGCCCCCATTCCCTAATTTTGGATCAGGTGACCAACGGCGTGGCCGTACGTATGGCCCTGCTCTACCTTGTATCCGGAGGAGGCCGCAATGCCGATAGTGATTAAAGGCGCCCGGGTTATTGATCCCGGCCGTTTGGATGATACCTGTGATGTCTTGATTGACAAAGAGAGAATCGAAACCGTTCAACCCGCGGGGACCCTTGCGGCGGAAGGTGAAGGCGTTGAGACCATCGACGCCCGGGGGCTTTGGCTGACACCTGGTTTGATCGATATGCATGTCCATTTCCGTGAGCCGGGGCAGGAGTATAAGGAGACCATCCTTACCGGCGCCCGGGCTGCGGCGGCCGGCGGGTTCACGGCCGTGTGCGCCATGCCCAATACCCGGCCGGTCAATGATGATGCCACGGTTACCGCTTTTATTTTGAACAAGGCGGCTCAGGCCGGGCTGGTGCGGGTCTATCCGGTGG
>JBFFHG010000484.1:0-3957 GCA_041557055.1 Desulfosarcinaceae bacterium | reverse complement strand
GTTGCATATCCCGGATAAAACCGCCCCATCTGGAATTGCACTTACCGGCATCGCGCTCGGAATCTCCGTAATATTCACGCCAGTCCCATCGATCCAACGGAACTTCTGAAATCAGATCCTCGTTGTTCTCCAGACGTTGCCAAAATTCATCCAGGTTGTCCGCCCCCGGGAACCTGCCGTCCATTCCGATCACCGCGATGGGCTGATATCCGCTCGATACCGGGATTTCCTCATTTTGTTTGATATCGTCCAATAAAATAGTTTTTTGCGAATTTGCAGGTTGACAAGGAAGCAAAGGTTCTGCTTTTTCAGGGCGAGGCGTTAATATGTCGGCATGCTTTTCAACAAGATGTACGGTTAAAGCGGACAAACTGTTTTTGGAAAAAAACAGGGCTGGCGTCACGCCCACCCCCAGACGATTACCGATCCTTTCAGCCAGCGCCTTCAATGTAAGTGAATCAAAACCGTAATCCCCGAACTCGGTTTCCGCCTCTATCTGGTCAAACCCGATATTCATAAGCTCTGCCACATTGTTTTTGAGGGTTTCAAAAACATGGCGGTAAAGTCTTTCCGCGTCTGGAGTTTCGGCGATTTTTGCCGGTGATGATTTGGGTGGTTGGGGGGCGGAATACTTGACCACCCCCACGGATTCAAGAACACCGGCAAAACGATTCCGGTCAGCGTGAACAACCATGAGGTTGCCCTCATGGCCGGCCAGCAAAGATTGAAAAGCGCTCAGGCCGACGTGCCCGTCCAGAGGTTCCATTCCAAGCGTCTGTTTCATAAACCGCAGGGCACCTTCTGAGACCCCCATTCCTGCCGAAACCCATAACGGCCAGTTAATTGAAAGGGTTTTCCCGCTACGTTCATTTCTTTCGCGCAAGGATTGCCGGTGGTATGCGTAAGCATCCAGGAAACTGTTTGCCGCAGCATAATCGGTCTGCCCGATATTTCCCAATACTGAAACGATAGAAGAAAACATCACGAAAAAATCGAGTTGATCCGATGCTGTCTCCTCATCCAGGCAGATTGTACCGTAAATCTTCGGCCTAAATACCGCCTCCCAATCCTCAGCATTTTTATTTAAAAACAATTTATCCCGAAGAACACCCGCCAGATGAAAAATACCATGAAGTTTCCCGTAATGCTCGCGAACCGTCTTTAATATTCGTCGGACCGCTTGCCGATCTCCAATATCACCATGCAGGTACATGGTGGTTCCCCCGATGCGGGACAACGCATCAAGTTGCCTTTGCTTTCCCTCATCCGGTTTTGACCGGCCGATGAGAACCAGGTGAACCTGGTATGTTTTGGCAAGATACTCGGCAAAAAAGACGCCGAGACCGCCAAGACCGCCGGTAATCAGATAAACGCCATTCCGACGCAATGGCAAACTATCCGGTGTTGCCACCGTTGGCAGTTGCGTGTATTCATAGTGACACGCCTCGCGCCGCCCGGAATGATAACTCACCGCCACAGGTTCCTTGTCAAAACAGGGAAACTCTTCCAATATCGTTTCAACCCGCTCTTCATATGGCAGATCCACAGGAAGTTCGAGCAAACGAAATCCAATTTCCGGGTGCTCTTGAACCAGGCTTTTGGCAAAACCGTTGACCATGACATGAGAAGGCGCGGGACCGGTGTCCGTGCGGTGATGAACATATAAAACGTTGAGCCTTCCCTTTGGTTTTTTCTTAAGCAACGCTGTTAAAAGATGGACCACGGAAAGTAGGTGACGATCCGGCGATGGGGAAATGGGAGAAATCCCCATACGACAGGCGTCATACACTATGGTTTCAGGCAAACAATTGCGGTTGGCTAATGTTTCAACAATCCCGGTCAAGGCCTCTTGTGTCCATTCGGCCACGGTGATTTCATCAGAGGACCGGGACGGATTTTCGCCTTTTTCATGGACATGAAGCACCACACCGGAAGCAGCCTTTTGAAGTCCGCGCCACAATTTCTTATCCTCCCCGACCAGAAGGACGGGGCCGGGATGTTCTTCGAGTTTTGTTAACCGTTTTGCCGCTTGCCATACCGGGCGATATACGGCGGGCAAAACAGGAGACGCTTTTTCCGGTTTTGCTTTTAAGGTTTGCTGTTTCGCGGGCGCCAGGAACTGCGTCGACTGTTCCCCCACCCAGTAACGATCTTTGCGGAAGGGATAGGTGGGCAACGGTATTTTCCGCCCTTTTCCAAAAAACAGCGACGACCAGGGAATTTCAAATCCTTTGGTATACAGGACGCCTAAAGAGCGCCCCATCTGCTCCAGCCGGCTATCCTGTTCAGGCCGAATCCGGGAAAGTTCCTCCATTGCCCACTGAAAATAAGCGGCATCTGGATGATGCGCCATATTTTTTTGATCAGCCTTACCCGCTACATACTCCTTGTCGGAAAGGGATGATTCATCCTTTTCCAAAAGACGTTGAAGCTCCCCAAAGCAATCGGCCCAATAGACACACCGACACCGGTAATGTTCACGGCAATGGCCAAGGGTGTAACATACATCAATAAAATGATGGTCGTGTCCGGTCCGTGTCAGCCATTTTTTCAGCCGGACCTTATGTTGATTCAAGGCGTTTTCATCCCTGGCCGACAGTACAACAGGAAAAACAATGTCAGGAATCGGCATTACCGGCCGGGCACTTCTTAGGGGCGCTTCTTCCACAATAAGGTGGGCGTTGGCTCCTCCGGCACCAAAGGAGCTGATACCGGCGCGTAAGGGCCCGCCCTTTATGCTTTCCCATGATTCTTTTTGTCGCTGAACATAAAACGGCGTTTCCTCAAAATTGATGTGCGGGTTCAGTTTTTCCGCATGGATGGAAGGGACAAGGGTTTCATGCTTCATCTGCAATAGCACCTTTGTGAGAGCAGCAATTCCGGCGGCGGATTCCAGATGCCCGATATTCGATTTTACGGAGCCGATGGCGCAAAACTGCTTTTTATCGGTATATGGCTCATATGCTTTGCATAACCCCCTGATTTCAATTGGATCACCAAGAGCGGTGCCTGTACCGTGGGCTTCGAGATAACCTATGGTATCCGGTTGTATTGCCGTACGCTCCAGCACCTGCCGGATGAGATCGCTCTGGGCGCTGGGGTTTGGAACCGTATAGCCGCTGGTTCTCCCTCCCGAGTTTACGGCACAACCTTTGATGACGCCGAGAATATGATCATGATCTTCAAGTGCGGCGGCAAGAGGTCTGAGCAAAACCGCTCCGGCGCCTTCGCCGGGGACATATCCGTCTCCGCCGCTTCCAAAACTGCGGCATTTCCCGTCTGTTGAGAGAAATTTGCTGGTGTTGAGCAATGCATATCTGTTCATGTGGGAAATAATATTAACGCCCCCGGCCACGGCAAAACGACATTCTCCGCGGATCAGACTTTCACACGCAAGATGAATTGCAGTTAATGAAGATGAACACATGGAGTCCACAGCCATGCTTGGACCATGAAAATTGAAATGATATGAAACCCGGTTGGCAATCGAAGCGTAGGAAGAACTGGCCAGAACCAAATTACCTTTAAGTAATTCCTCTGCGGCGTAGAGTTGATACTCCCCGTACATTACCCCTGCAAAAACACCAACGCTGTTGCGTTCCCCCACACGGGAAGATTCTTCCAGTTGTTTTGGTGTATACCCTGCATTTTCAAAAGCTTCCCAAACGACTTCCAGAAAGAGCCGTTCCTGGGGATCCAGTATCCGGGCTTCGTTGGGAGAAATCCTGAAAAACAGGGGATCAAAACAGTCGTAATTGTCAATAAACCCTCCAGATATGTTGTAGATGACACCGTCGGGATTTTTTTCATTTTTCAAAAAATACGGATTGAACACAAACCGTTCTTTTGGCGCTTCACGGACACAATCCTTTCCCTGATTCAAATTTTCCCAGAATTCCTCTGGATTTTCAGCCAACGGATAACGCCCCCCGATCCCGATGACGGCAATGTCTCTGT
>JBFFHG010000483.1:0-3959 GCA_041557055.1 Desulfosarcinaceae bacterium | reverse complement strand
CTGAAAGCCGCAGGAAGCCACGAATTGGGATTTGAGAAAACCCCATGGCTCCGAGCCGACCTTTAAATGGGGTGCATAGCGCAGAAAATTCTCCTTGGCGGTGTTCTCATCCAGCCGGCGCACCAAATATGCAACGGCATTGATGAACTCATCCCGGCCGGCCACCGGGGCATAGAGCAGCAAATCTTCCGAGGACTCGCTCAAAGCCCGCCGAACGTGATCGGCCATGCCTTCCAGCATCTCGAAATGAAAATACTTTTCAACCTGATTGGCCTTGGCCGCCTGGTGGGCGTAGGCCAGGTCAAAAAGGTTGTGAGAGGCTATTCCCAACCGCACGGCCCGGACATTTTCCGGGAGCATGCCGAAACGGATCATGCGCTTATAGTTGGCATCGACTTCCAGCTTATTGTCATAGGGCGCCAGGGGCCAGTTGTTGAGCGCGGACGCCAACAGCTCCATCTCCATATTGGCGCCTTTGACAATCCGCAGCATGATGGGGCTGCCGCCGTCAGCCACCCGTTGGCGGGCCCAGGCGGTAAGCTGATGCTGAATCGAACACGAATCGGGCAAGTAGGCTTGCAGCACGATACCGGCCATGCAGTCCTTGAATTCCGGTTTTTCAAGGGTCTTGATAAACGCCGTATAGGTGATTTGCACATCGCGATACGCTTCCATATCCAAATTGACCAGTTTCGGCACCCGGGTGCCGTCGGCCCGGATGAAAAAATGGGCCTTGGCCTCCCGATACAGAATGGTCAGGCGGTCCACCAACACCGCCACGGCTTGCATCATGGCCAGAGGACTGATCTGGGAGTAAATAGTGGAGATCTTCACGGAGATGACCTCGATATCCGGATCGCGCAAATCCGACAGATAGATCTTCAGACGCCAGGCGGCTTCTTCTTCGCCCAGCACGGCTTCACCCAGGTGGTTGATGTTCATGCGCACGTTCTCATTGCGGCGTTTGCGCAGGTGGGCATGCAAGGCTTCGGCTTCTCCGGCGATAATGGCCCGGCTGCTGTCCCGGCGCATTTTTTCGATCATCTTGGGTACTGACACAGAGGGCACGTGGCGGCCCAACCCCAGGAACATCTGGACCAGAAGCTTCTCCACTTTTGAGAAAAAATCCGGCACACCGTGGGATTTAAGAATGGCGTTGACCTGGCCGGCCACCCGCCGGTTGTCATGGGAGCGAAAGCTTTGGTCAATCAACTTGGTCAGAACAACCTTGTCCCTGGGATGGGTGAGCAGCCGGACCATCTGCTCCTGGATGCTTTTTTCTTCGAAAGTAATCAATTCGTTGGCGCGATTTTGCCACTTTTCAGCGGTTTCAATGGCCTTTTGAATGATCTTGTCTTCCTGGTTTCTATCCATTACCCCCTCCCAATCGATGGGTCACAAAACCGGTTCACCGAGACTTGACGCCCCTCCCGCCGCTGAGCACCATGATCAATACGGCCAATAGAATCAAAAAGCTGCCCACATATCCGGTCACGCCGAATGATTCCCCCCACCAGAAGAAAGCCACCACAGCCGCAAGCACCGGCTCCATGGTGGCTGTAATTGCCGCACGGGAGGCCTCCAGGTGCTTTACCCCCTGATAATAGCAAAAGTTGGCGCCATACGTAGACAATCCGGCAATACAAACCAGCGCGGACCAGGCGACAAGCCCCTTGGAAGTAAATTCCACCCATGGAAGCAAAGTAATCGCCCCGATAGGGAGCAGGTAAAAAAAGAGATTGGGCGACGAATAGCGGGTGGAAAAGTATTTTCCGAAAACATAGTAGAGAGAGTAACAGAAACCGGCGGCCAGGCCGAATACAATGGACGGCAGGGTCACCAGGATCGTCCCCCCGCCCCGGGCCACACAGACCACCCCGGAAAGCGTCAGCACCAGCGCAACCACTTTCGCCGGCGTCAAAAACTCCTGGAAGGCAAACCGTGACAGAACCGCTACCCAGACCGGCGCCGTATAGAGAAGAACCGCCGCCAAGGCCACGCCCCCGCCAAGGATGGCCATCTGATAGGCGCCATAAAAAAGCGTTATGCCGGTGATGGCGAAAAGCACCACCATGGGCAGATCTTGCCGCCGCATACGAACGGAACGGGTCGCTAAGGCATGAACGCCGAAGAACCCCCAGGCCAGCACGGCCCGCCAGAAAGCCACCTCCATGGGCGCCAACCCCTGGGAAAAAGCCAACTTGGAAAAGGGTCCGAGAATTCCCCATAAACCGGCAGCCGCAAGAATGTATAGATAGCCCTTTAATTGCAAATGGCACTCCCCAGGTCATAAAGCATCAGAAACACGCAGTGTCCGGGTGGGGCATTTTTCGGACCACCTGCCCCAGGCCATTTATCACCGATTCCAAATCGAGGGTCAACGGTAAAACGCCATCGGGCAACGAACGCCCTGCGCAATCAAGAAAAAAAACAGCCATTCAGTTGGTTATGGCGCCCCTATCCCGCAAGAACGCTCTTCGAGGTTAGGGGCCAGCGGCAGTCGGATGGTGAAGGCGGTGCCTTGCCCCGGTGTGCTTTCAACGCCCACAACGCCCTGATGGCATTGAACAACGTTATAGACCACGTTTAACCCCAAGCCGGTGCCTTTGCCAACCGTTTTGGTGGTGAAAAACGGATCATAGATCTTATGCATATGCTCCAGCGCAATGCCGCAACCGGTATCGGATATGGTAATGATGACGTGCTCTTTGGCAGCGCGGGTCGTTATGCATATGCGCCCTTTCTTTTCAATGGCCTGGCCCGCATTTACCAGCAAATTCATGAACACCTGGTTCAGGCGCTGCGGATAGCATTTGATTTCAGGCAGTCGAGCCAGATCCTTATGCACTTCCGCCTTATACTTCAACTCATTCCAGACAATGTTCAAGGTGCTTTCGATGCCGGCATTGATGTCGGCCCATGCCAGTTCATCCTTATCCATATGGGCAAAATTTTTCAGGTCCTTGACGATGCTGGCCACCCGCTCGATCCCCTCGGCAGACTCACTTAGCACGCCTTCGAAATCCTCGTGGATGAACGCCATATCGATATCGCTGCGGATATGATCGATTTGAGCCTGTTGATCCGCCCAAGTGTGGCTCTCGGGAAACTTTTCCAATACCTCGCAAAGGGCTTCATAGGCCTTAATCAAGCGCATCAGATCGACCCGATAACCGTCTATGGCATGGAGGTTGCTTTTGATGAAGCCCACCGGATTGTTGATTTCATGGGCCACCCCGGCAGCCAACTGGCCAATGGAAGCCATCTTTTCGGATTGCAGAAGCCTGACCTGGGCCCCTTTGAGCTCTTCCATGGCCGTTCTGAGTTCGCGATTGGCCGCTTCAAGCTGGATGGTTCTCTCGATGACGCGCTGTTCCAGCTCCTCGTTCAATCGCCGCACCTTTTCTTCGGCGCTCTTGAGCGGCGTAATATCGATGAAACTCTCCACAAGGTGCAGCCGGCCGTTAAGGACTGTCTTGGCGACATTCTTTACGATGGGCACTTTCCGTCCATCAGGATTATCCAGAACACACTCTTTATTATCAACCGTGCGGCCATGGTCGGTTATGGGGCAGTGCCCCTTGTCGGCGGCGCAAATCCAGTTGAAGCATTCCGTTCCGATGATCTGCGTTTTGGGTACGCCGATCATATCCAGGGCGGCCGGATTGGCCTCAATAATGGTGTGCCCGGTGGCGTCCACCACGACGATCCCGACAGTGGCGGATTCAAGTATTGTATTGATATAATTTTGTTTTTCCACCAGAGACGCATTGGTCTGCCATAGGTTCCCGGCATACAGCGCCCGTTCCGTAATGATGCCTCTGATCTGTTTTAGAGAGCGCAAACAGAGAATTACGCCGAAAATAAAAAGCAGCACGGCAACCGAGTTGCGAATGATATTCAATTTTCGAACTGTTTGTGCTTTGACCTTTTCAAGAGTGTTGATTTGAATGCTGGTG
>JBFFHG010000482.1:0-3959 GCA_041557055.1 Desulfosarcinaceae bacterium | reverse complement strand
GACCGTGCGTTCCCGATCCTTTCTGAGTTCCGTGCCCGGGATATCCAGGCTTCTGGATGAAACATGCTTGATCCTTCCGGCCAAACCCAACATCTGCATCTTGAGTTCCACTCTGGGTATATTCTGGCGGGAAGTGGTGATGACGGTATATTTGTAGCCCAATGAGCAGGTGGTCGCCAACGCGGCTTCACCAGCACCCACGACCGGAATTTTCACCGCCTGCCTTGCTGCAGTCAGAGCCGGATCGCTGAAGCAATAGATTACCGCGGCATCGAAGCCATTTTTCTCTGCATTGATGACGGCATTCAATATCGGCGCTCCGGCCAGAATCTCGTCAATGTGGGAATCCAGCGATTCGGGCCCGGTATGTATGCAGTCCACGAATATCTCGGTCTCTTTCCTTAAAACGGACGCGAGCATTTTCTCCCTTTTGTCAAGTGTGGCCCTATCCATGCCCCTGTCCGGTATGATGACGCTTATTTTAGCCAATCAGCCCCTCCCTGATCCTGCAATTTCAGATTGTTGGCATTGGTTTTTAAACCCCTTGCCCCGGCCTTAAACCTGAAATTCGCACAACGGTATATTTTTCTGTGTCAATTTAAATGTGTTGGGTGACTTGGTCACCCACTTTTAAAATACGATATACATAAGCGGGGTTTTGTGTCAAGGTCTAATTCCATATTCCCGATAACCAACCAATATGTTGATGCAAAATGTGATACGCCGTTGCCAGGCCGCCAAAAAGACTTATATAAATAGTGACTTGGTCACCCGCTTTTGTTTGATGGTGCGCCCAATATGTGTTATTTAACACAACAAATTTTATTTTTAATCCATCAGGATGCATTGCCTTCTATTTGCACCCATGCAGAAATATTGCACGACTTTGTAACTCAATGGAAAAAGGCTTACGAAAATGAAGGACAATTTGTTGAATAGCCGGATAACCAAACCGCTTTTATACGAACAGGTGGTTCACAAACTTTTGGAGATCATAAACACGGGAGAGATAAAACCGGGCCAGAAATTCCCGCCGGAGCGGGAGCTTGTGGCCAAATGGCAGATCAGCAGGAATGTTCTTCGCGAGGCCTTCCACATCCTGACCGAAAGAGGTATCACCACCTCGATTCAGGGCAAGGGGCGGTTTCTGCGAAAACTGCCCGCTGAAAAGATAGCCAACGGCAACATCGTAAAGGCTCTTGAGGAAAGTTCGCTCAAGGAGATCTACAATGTGAGGCGGGTGCTTGAGTGCTATGCCATTGAGTCTGCCGTGCAAAATGCTTCGGATGATGATATTCAAATGGTGGAGGCTTTTTTTAAGAAGCTTTTAAAGCAGTATCAACGCACAGGGAAAACCGACGGTGAGTTCAATATGCATCTGGCCTATGCGGGCATCTCCGGCAACTATTTGGTGGAACAACTGATTTCCCTGACAATGAAGCTGATCAATGAATTCATGAGTGATTCGTTTGATAAGGTTCTGGCTTCTCAACTTGAGAAGGTGGAAGATTTTGAAAGAGATAACACGCTGATCATCAAGTATCTGAAAGAGCGCAACGCCGATGATGCAAAACGCATCATGTGTGAACACCTGACACGCCCGACAAATCAGATAAGAAACAATGCCAAAAACGATCATCCGTAGTGCCTGTCCGGAAAATGGAAAGAAACCGTTATACGATTGGGTGATGCCGGATGCCATGCAAAATTCAGTAGACAGAATTAAAAGAGCCGTTGCAAACCAGCCCCTTCGTCCCATCCCCCGGGCGGAGCTCTGGCTCGGCACCGAACTTCTCCAACGGGCTGGTTTGACGGACACCCTTGAAAATCACTTCCGCCTGACCGAGCAGTTGGGCCAGGATATGATCTGCCTGCCGGTGGCTGCCGACATCTCCCTCAAGCCCGCCCTGGGGTACCGCTATTTTGAATGCAGCGAACTCAGGGACGCGATCCGGACCGGCGGCCGATTCGTGGCCGCCGTGGTGGACGGCCCGTTTCAGGAGCTGGTCAACCGAATGGGGTTGATGGCGCTTCTGACAGCGTGGGTCCGGCAGCGGCAGGAAATTGTCAGGGCCTATAAAATGGAGCAGGTAAAAACCCTGGAAATGATCCGAAACTGTTTGGATCAGGGGGTCCATGCCGTGGTGATAGCGGATGATTTTGCCGCGGACCGGGCGCCGTTGATCAGCCCTGCGGATATTGAAACACTGTGCGCCCCTTTTTACACCCGGGCGGTTCCCGTTGTTCACGGAGCGAACGCTTCGGTCTTTTTGCACTCCTGCGGCAACATCACCCCCCTGGCGCCGCTGATCAAGGCGTGGCGGCTCGACGGTTTGGCCGCTGTGCAGCATCGCGCCAACGATCTTACCGCCCTGCGCAAGGTGTTTGGCCCGCATCTGGTGATCATGGCCGGAATCGAGGCCGACCTGCTGGAATCGGACGCCCCGCCATTGGATGCGCTGAATGAATTCGAACGCATTGTGGGTTCCCTGGCCCCGTTGGGCGGCCTGATTCTCAGCTCCTGCTGCGGCCTTTACAGCGGCGATTTCCTCAGCCGGATCAAACGGATTTATGATATTGCGGACCGTCTTGCTAAAGGCGGCCCAAAGATATTTGAGGTCTGAAACTCACCAATCATTTGACATCCCTTTGAATGGATTCGTCTGAAGCCTCTGTCGACGATACGTCCACAATATGCGGTTGCCCGGGGTAACACAGGATTTTACCACTTTCCTTTCCCGGCGCGGGATATTGCCCTTCAATACTTTGAATTACAAGGGATTCCCTCTTCAGTTTTAAGCCATGCGCCATGCTTTTGGCGTTGACATCGAATGCCTAGTCTTATAAATACCGCGCTGAGCAAAATTCTATCTTAATAATTTGAGCCACTTATATGGTGCTGAGGTTGAATCTGAGCAATAAAAACTAGGTAAAAACAGCGTTAAGGCCTTGGAGAATGGGGTTTGACTACCCGGACGCGGCAAGTTGTCGGGCCGACAAATCTGAAACAGACAGATAAATATAAAGGAGGGCGCTACTGTGGATATTCTGGTTTTACTTAAGCAGGTACCAGCCACCGAGTCAATAATCGCCATCGCTGCTGATGGCGTGTCCATTAAAACCGATGGCCTCAAGTATGTCATCAATCCCTATGATGAACTGGCCGTGGAAGAGGCTTTGAAGATTCGCGAAGCTCAGGGCGGCACGGTCACCATTGTCACCGTGGGGCCGTCCAAGGCGGCTGAAGCCATTCGCACCGGCCTGGCCATGGGGGCCGATAAGGGGGTGCTGGTGGATCCCGGCGATTTGACATGCGACGGTCTGGCCGTAGCCAAGATTCTGGCGGCGGTTATCAAGGGCATGCCCTGCGACCTGATTGTCGCCGGCCATCGGGCGGTGGATGACGATAATTATCAAGTGGGTCCGGCAGTGGCCGAATTGCTGGCAATTCCCAATATTTCCATGGTGATCAAAGAGACCATCGCCGATGGAAAAATAACCTGTACCTGCACCGTGGAGGGCGGCACCAAAGAGGTGGAGGCTCCGCTGCCTGCGCTGATTTCCACCCAACGCGGCCTCAATGAGCCGCGTTATGCCAGTTTGCCCGGAATTATGAAAGCCAAGAAAAAGCCGCTGGAGACCAAATCCTTGTCGGATGTGGGGTTGAATGCGGCCGACCTGCAGGCCAAAGCCGTGATCAAAGCCCTTCAAACGCCTCCGGAGCGCAAGGGGGGCAGAATCATGGAGGGGGATTCCGCGGCATCCAAAGTCGTCCAACTGGTGAAAGCCCTGCACGAAGAAGCCAAGGTGATTTAGGTGGCCCCGGGAGACCTTCGGGGCGTCATTCATCGTGCCTTTCGGTACTGGTAAAAATGGATGCGATGTTTCGGCTTGGAGGGGGGTTGCTTTTTAAGCCAAACACCCATCGTTTGATAGAATAAGGAGACAATCCATGACGG